>DASPXY010001005.1:0-3632 GCA_035637055.1 Gemmataceae bacterium
TGGTGCCGCACCGCCCCGGCCACCGCGACCTGGCCAGCAAGGAAGAGAGCATCCGCGCCGAACACCGCCTTGGGCCGGAGGTGCCCATTGTCTTCGTCGAGGCACAACTGGGCGACACGAGCGACTTCTACCAGGCGCCGCTGCTGGCGATCCGGCACGAGCAGGAGCGTTTCATCCTGCGCATCACGCACTGCGCCTCGATCGCGCACGCCATTGCGGCGGCGGCGTTGGAACTGTCACGGACAGGCCAGCCGCCGGAAATTCATTTTGGCTGGTCCAACGAAAGCCCAATGGCCGCGAACGTGAGTTTCGTGCTGTTTGGCGAGGGCAACGTGCCGTGGATCGTGCGCGAGCTGATCCGCGCCGCCGAACCCGACCCGGCGCGCCAGCCGCGTGTCGTGATTGGCTGATGATCTGAACCACAGAGACACAGAGAAGCCCAGAAGAGAAAAGACCAATGAAGAACGGAGAACGGAGAACAGGGAACGGAGAATGAGCCGAAGCAGACCTCTCTTCTCATTCTTCATTCTCCGTTCCCTGTTCTCCGTTCTTCATTCTCTCCTCTTCTCTGTGGCTCTGTGTCTGTGGTTCAAATCATCACAAGTGCCTCGGATTAGTGCCTGCATCCCTGCGGGCGCTTTGTTACAATAACCCCCTCGCGGGCCGTCGCCGAACAAACCGTTGCGGGCCGACGTCTCTAGCAACGAACGCTTTTGTGAAATCGTTTTTCGACACGAGGAGACAGCGATGACAGTGCGGCAGTGGTCGATCGGGCTGCGGCTGGGCGCCTTGCTCGGCCTGGTGGTCCACCTCGGTGCGCTGGCGAGCGCAGCGGCCAACGACGAGGCGAGCGAAGCGCGGCTCAAACGCGACATCACCTTCCTGGCCTCCGACGAGTGTGAGGGGCGCGGCCCCGGCACGAAGGGCATCGACAAGGCCGCGGACTACATCGCGGCCGAGTTCAAGAAAGCCGGCCTCAAGCCGGGCGGCGTCGCTGGCGGTTATTTCCAGCCCTTCCCCCACTTCGGCGCTGGCAAACTGCGCAGCCGTGGGAGTCTGACCCTCCATGGACCGCAGGGACAGGTCATTCCACTTGAAGCCGGAGTGGACTTCGAGGTGACCGGTGGGTCCGGCCCCGGGAAACTTGAGGCGCCCCTGGTGTTCGCTGGCTTCGGGGCCATCGCGCCGGAGGAGAAGTATGACGACTACAAGGATCTCGATGTGGCCGGTAAGGTCGTGGTGGTGATCCGCCGCGTGCCGCGCTGGGACAATAAGCATGTTCCTCTTGGCGGCACCGAGGAGGCCAAGACGGCCCTGGCAGAGCTGCTACGGAAGTTCGCCAACGCCGAGGCGCATCGTGCGGCCGCTGTGTTGCTGGTCAACGACGCCTCCGAACTGGCGGGCGGCGACAAGCTCAAGAAGTTCGAGACGCTGAAGGAGACTGGGGTCTCCATCCCCGTCTTGCATGTGCGACGGTCGCTGCTTGACCCGATACTCCGCTCGAGCCTGGGCGAGGGGTTGAAGGACCTGGAGCACGCAATCAGCGGCGACCTCCGGCCGCGCGGCGCCCCGCTCCGGGGTTGGACTGCCCGGTTGGAGGCTCCCGTGGACCGGACCACCTTCAGCCTCAAGAACGTCATTGGCGTGCTGGAAGGCTCCGGGCCGCTCGCGAACGAGACGGTCGTCGTCGGTGCCCACTACGACCACCTCGGCTACGGCGGCACCAGGAGCAGCCTGGCCAAGGATCGTACCAAGAAACAGATTCACCCCGGCGCGGACGACAACGGCTCGGGAACGACCGCAGTTCTGGAGCTAGCCCGTCGCTTCGCCGAGATCCCCAACCGCAAGGGCCGCCGTCTGGTGTTCATGACCTTCAGCGGGGAGGAGCTCGGCTTGCTCGGCTCCGCGCACTACTGCAACAAGGAACCGCTGTTTCCGCTGAAGGATACGGTCGCCATGGTCAACCTTGATATGGTTGGGCGGCTCTCGGACAAGGCCAAGAAGTTGCTCGTCGAGGGCGTGCAGGCCGGCAAGGGTTTCGACGAACTGATTGAGCGGTTCAACAAAAAGCATGGGTTCCAGCTGACCAAGCACCCCGGGAGTTCCCCCTACAGCGACCACGCCTCGTTTTATCGCAAGCGGATCCCTGTGCTGTTTCTGTGGACGGGGACGCACTCAGACTATCACCGTCCCGGCGACACGGCCGACAAGATCAACGTGCCGGGGATGCGCCGCATCACCGATCTTGCCGAGGATCTGGTGGCGTACTTCGCCACGGTGGCCGAGCGGCCGCAGTACACGGCGATCAAGGGCGGCGGGACGACCGGGCCGCCCCGGGGCAAGGGGCCGACGCTCGGCATCGCGCCGGGGGACTACGACGCGGGACCGGATGCCCCGAAGGGGTTGCTGGTCGGTCAGGTCATTGAGGGTCGTCCGGCGGACAAGGCGGGCATGAAGGCCGGTGACCTGATCGTGGAAATCGCCGGCAAGCAGATCACGAACATTGCGACCTACATGGCTGTGATGGGAGCACAGAACGCCGGCAGCGAGATCGAGGTCGGTGTCTTGCGCAACGGCAAGAAGTTGACGCTCAAGGTCACACCACAGTAAAGAAAAATCCGAAACTCGAACCAGAAAAGCCCGCGTTGTGGCACGGTCTCCTGACCGTGCCACGGGGCCTGACCGCAGGTCTCCTCGATGCTCCACAGCACCTCAGGGAGACCTCCGGTCAGGCCAGGTGGCACGGTCAGGAGACCGTGCCACAACGCCTCGCCACAACACCGGGGCCGATTACGCCAGTCGTTCCAGCAGCACCACCGACGTATCGTCGTGCCGCCCGGCGCCGCCGGTAAACTGGTTCGACGCGACGAACAGATGATTCAGCGCCGCATCCACATCGGCGTCGCGGCTGGCGAGGAGCGCCTCCCGCAACCCCTGCACGCCAAATGCCCGATGCCCGGGCAACTCCTGCGAAAAAGCGTCCGTCAGTCCGTCCGAGTAGAGCAACACGCGACAACCCCGCGGCAGTTGCGCTTTGCCCGCCGGATAGTCCACCCCCGGCGCCACCGCCAACGGTAGGCCGCCATCGGCGTCATTGCCGATCTGCACTACCTCGTTACTCGTCAATAATTGCATGTGCGCCAGCGGGTGGCCGGCGGAGGTCCAGGTCATCGTGTGCTCGATCGTGTCGATGGCGGCGTAGAACAGCGTGATGAAGCCGCCGTCGCTCTGCACGATCGAGTTTTCGCACAGCCGTTGATTGATCTCCGCCACGAACCTCGACGTGTCGCGATAACGCTCGCCGGGAATCATACGGACGAGCGTGTGCATCGCCATGATCGACATGCACGCTTTCAGGCCGTGGCCGGAGGCGTCGCCGATCAGCACGACGAGGGTGCGGTCATCGGGGCGGAAGATGTCGTAATAGTCGCCGCCCGCGAGCACCACTGGGCGGTCGCCGACGACGCTGACCTGCGACGGCTCGTAGCGGGCGGCGATGCGATAACCCGGCGGCGGATTGAGTCCCTGCGGGATGATCGACTCCTGCAGCCGGCGGACGCCCTCCATTTCCTCGCGCAGCCGCTCGGCCAGTTTGCGGGCTTCCTCGGCGCGCTTGGCCGCCACCGCCGATT
>DASPXY010001006.1:0-4708 GCA_035637055.1 Gemmataceae bacterium
AACTGATCAGGCAGTCCCTGAGATAATAGGACAGAACCACGTTCGGTGGCTTGTCGGCCCCCTTGGCGGGCTCCAGAAAATCAATCTGCACGTTGGTCGGAACGCCGGCGACACAGGCATTGAACAGCAGCGGCGAGGCGGCGTCGTAGGTCCGCGAGAGTTGCATGTCAGCAACGGTCGGTTGGTCGCGGTGACGCTTCTCCTGCCCGGAGCCCACCTGGAAGTTGGTGCTGCGACCGACTCCGAACGATGCCGAATCGATCGCCAACCAATCCTTGTGAGCAGACTCGGAGACTTCGCCCTTGATGTCCGGGCCTGCTCCCCATTTCATGTACAGTGGCATGCATCACTCCTCGTAGAAACAAGATGGAACTCATTGGCACAACAAACTCAGGCCACCTTGACCTGAGTCCTGGTCTTCGCGGTTGTCCGTGGGCTCAGCCTGGTATTGCTCCACAGCGGCGGGGTAGCAACGGCTGGCGGCTCACTTCCACCAACTTTGCTTGGCGGTGACGAGGTCGAACATCCCCTTCTTGGAGGCCTGCGGTGCGTCGTCGGCGTCGTAGGGGATGTACTCGATGTTGATCCCTGTGAAGTTGAGCGCCAGCGACTCGGAAGCGCCGCCGCCACCGCCACCCACCGAGTAGGAACTGATCAGGCAGTCCCTGAGATAATAGGACAGAACCACGTTCGGTGGCTTGTCAGCACCCTTGGCGGGCTCCAGAAAATCGATCTGCACGTTGGTCGGAACGCCAGCGACACAGGCATTGAACAGCAGCGGCGAGGCAGCGTCGTAGGTCCGCGAGAGTTGCAGGTCGGAGACGGTCGGTTGATCGCGGTGACGCTTCTCCTGCCCGGAGCCCACCTGGAAGTTGGTCGAGCGACCGACGCTGAACGATGCCGAATCGAGGGCTAACCAATCCAGATGGCCGGTCTCGCTGACTTCGCCCTTGATGTCCGGGCCTGCTCCCCATTTCATGTACAGCGGCATGCATCACTCCTTGTTGTGACAATGATGTCCCATCAACGCTTATCAGTAGCCCACAGACCAACGCGATCCGGGGCATGATTCCCTGCCTTTGCCGGGTGTTGCGACTGTCAACTCACTCCCTTGACCTGAAAACCGCCGGTCGTCGGCTCCAGGGCCGAGTCGAACACGACCGGCTCGGGCGCCGGGTCGGCAACCAACAATCCATCAATGCGGAAGCGCAACGTCCGGTCTGACTCGTCGGTGTTCTCCAGCAGCAGCACCTTCACGCTCTTGAAACGCGATTCGTAGGTGCGCAGGACGGTTTCCAGGGCACGGCGGAAATCGTCGCGGTCCTCGGCGGTGGACATCCGCGCTCCGGTGAAATCGGGGATGCCGTAGTTCACCAGGGACTTCTCCAGTTCTTTCAAACCCGCCGGCCAGCCCCGGCAGCGCCGTCGGGTGTTGAGCAAGTTTTCGAGGTCGCGCCGCACAGCTTGTTTCAGGTCGCGCAGAACCTGATGCCGCGTCTTGGGCGCTTCCCGGTTCACGTCCGGGTCATCGTCCAGCAGGCGGTCCAGCACCGAAGGAACTAACGGCTGTTCGGCTCGAATCCTGGCCATGGCAACCCGCTCACTTCGCAGGCGCCGGCGGCGGGGCGGCGCCCGGCATGGTGATCTCTTTCAGCTCCAGAATCGGGTGGGTATCTTCTCCCACCAGGAAGGTGCGCAGTCCAATGCCGCGCACCGGTTCGCCCTTGGCGCCGCGCCAGTCGGTGCGGCGGCCGAGCCGCATCTGGTCGTCCGCCTCGGCGTGCGTCCCCGCGTACAGGGTCGGCAGGTAGACCTCACCATCGGGGCCACCTCGCACTACCATGTGAGCCCGCTGCCACAACAGATCGCGCGGCCGTTCGGGCGGGCGAAACTCGAGCAACTCGACGCGCTCGATCGGGATCCAGTAATACTTACCCGTGCTCGTGAGCACCTCGAAGAACGACGCCGTCAGGTCGTCGAGGTCGCGCAGGTCGTCGAACGGTTGCCCGTTGCAGACGCCAGCGGGCTTGGGCCGCTGCTCCTCGGCCTGCGCGAGCAAGCGGGCCGCCTCCGGCACTTGTTTGTCGCGCAGGAGAATCGACGCCTCCAGATGTAGACGCAGGCCGGGCGTGGGCTGTTCCAGAAACTCAGGCAAACGGCCCTCGGTGTAGAATTGCCGCCGCGCCTGCTCGGCGCGCAGCAGTTGCCGAAACAGGCTGAACGCCATCGCTGCTTCGGGATTCTGATTGGACAGGACGTCCAGCTGATTATCGGCGCGTTCCAGTTCGCCCGCGATGCAGAGCAGCTCGCAGAGGAAGGTGCGCGGCTTGGGGTCGGCGGGGTGGGCCTTGACCTCGGCACCGATGGCCGTGATGGCCTCCCGCAAATTGCCCGCCTGGTAATGCTCGTGAGCGTTCATCGGAACCCGCCTGGTAATGCTCGTGAAACGGTCGGTCAAGTGCGGCTGGGGGCCAGTTCGGTCGCCAGCCGCATCGTCGTCGCCACCTGGTCCAGCTGAAAGTGCGGCCGCAGGTGCATCACGCACAGATAACTGCCCGGCTTGTCGGGATGGGCGCGGACGCGCACCTGGCCCTCCCGCAAGGGGAATTTTGCCTTGCTTCCCCAGTCCAGACCATCGCCCTCGGAGACATATTTCAGCAGCCAGCGCTGCAGAAAATCCTCGCACTCCTTGGGGCCGGCGAGGTTGGCGATCTTGTCACGGGCGATCACCTTGAGGTAATGGGCAAAACGGGAGACACACAGAATGTACTGCAGCATGGCCGACAGCCTGGCATTGGCCGACGCCGGTGCCTCATCGTAAGCCTTGGGCCGCTGCACTGACTGGTTGCTGTAGAAGGCTGACAGATCGGTGTCCGGGCAATGGCACAGGGGAATGAACCCCAGATCTGCCAGTTCTTTCTCCTGCATGTCGGTGATCGCGGCGTCCGTGGAACCCTTGACCGCGACGCCCTCCCGGTCGGTGCCGAACGAGTGCGCCGGCAACCCCGTCACCAGGCCGCTCCCAACGGTGTCGCGCTCGACGCCGCGGATATTCGCCAGCCAGCCCGACTCGCCGAAGGATCGTACCACAACGGCCCCGAACGCATAGATCGCGTTGCCCCACAGGTAACGGTTCGGGTTCGGTTCCTCCACTTCCTCGCGGAAGCGGAATTCCTCCACATGCGAGCTGTCATCTCCGTAGGGCAAGCGCATCAGCACGTGGGGGAGGGTGAGCCCCACAAAGCGCGCGTCCTCGGTATCGCGGAAAGTTCGCCATTTCAGATAATCCGCCTGCTCGAAGGTTCTGGTAAGGTTCATGGGCCGCTCCAGTTCCATGAAGTTGCCCATGTCGAGCAGAGACGGGTGCGTGCCGGTAATGAACGGAGCGAACGCCGCCGCAGCCACGCCGGACAGGGACCGCAGTGTGCCGACGTCGTCGTAGGGGTGGTCGGGGCCGGGGCGGCTGTGAATCTCATAATCGCCGAGCAGAACCCCAAACGGTTCGCCGCCGGCGATGCCAAATTCCTCTTCGTAGATCTTCTGGAAACACTGGCTCTGGTCGAACTCAAGGGCCCGCTCCTGGTCGCGGGTGAGTTCTTTCCAGCTGGCGTTGAGGATCCGAACCTTGACGTTCGACCCTTCCTCGACCTGGTTGACAAGGTAGCGGAGGCCGCGCCACGAGGCTTCCAATTTCTGGAAGCTCGGGTGGTGGATCACCGCGTTGACCTGCCGGGTCAGCAGGGCGTCCAGGCGGGCGATGTCGCGATTGAGCAGACGGGCGACCCGTTCGCGGGTGGGCTTGCCGCGCACGCCCCCCGCACAATTGACCCAGAGCACGATGGCGTTCGTGGGCGAGGTTTCCTCCAGAAACTCCTTCAGCGCGGAACTGGCCTGGCTCGGTGCCGCAGGCGTGGCGTCCAGGATGGCATCCAGAATGCCGAATCCCGCCAGTTCGGCGCTCACGGCCGGGCGCGCAGCAGGGATACGGTCCGGTTCGATCTCTCGGGTGAGGACCGCCGGCGCACCGGGTTGTGCAGATCGTTGCTCCACGCGATCGCCTCCCTGCCTGAGATACTGTTTACCCGCTTGCGGGTTAGCAAGGGAAGCGCTAACGCGCAAGCGGGGTCAGGGAACCTCAGAAAACCGCCGGGATAAACCCGGCGGCTCGTCGGAGGTTCTACGAGCGGCGGGGTTTATCCCCGCCGTCTTCCGAGTCCTGCAGGTTTTGTCCGGGAGCGCTTACGCGGTCTTCGGGATGCTCGCCACCATGCGCAGCGAGGCGCTCAGTTCCTCCATCTGCAGCCAGGGACGCATCCAGGCGACGGCGTTGTACGAGCCCGGCTTGCCGGGAATCTCACGCACTTGCACCTTCGCCTCGCGCAGCGGGAACTTCGCCTTCATGTCCTGGCCGGAATTGGGATCGCCATTGACGTACTTGAGGATCCAGCGGTTCAGCCAGTCCTCGCAGTTGGACGCCTCCATGAACGAGCCAATCTTGTCGCGCGCCATCACCTTGAGGTAATGGGCGAACCGCGACGTGGCCATCATGTACGGCAACCGGGCCGAGATCGCCGCGTTGGCGGTCGCTTCCGGCTTGTCGTACTTCTTCGCCTTCTGAGTCGTTTGTGCCCCAAAGAAGACCGCGTAATCGGTATTCTTGTAATGGCACAACGGCAGGAAGCCCAGCTTGCTCAGTTCGGCCTCGCGA
>DASPXY010001007.1:0-2889 GCA_035637055.1 Gemmataceae bacterium
AGAAATTCCCGGCGGCAGCTGCCGCCGTCGGGAAGGCGTTCTGGTTCGCAAGCAGGTTGGTAACTCCGTGGGTGCCGTTGGTGCCATCCCAGGTCGTCGGGTCGAGCGAGGAGAGGTAAGGCCCGAAGGCCGGAGTGAGCGCCGGCGGGTTCTCGTAGATGGCCTTCCCACCAATGAACGGCAGAATGTGGAAATAGAGCGAGTGCGGCCCCACTACCCGGGCTGCAGGGGCCGGCGCAGCCCCGACGCCAGGGACAAGCGGCGGCGGGTACATGCCCCAGCACGGCGGGAACTTCTTGTTGGCGTCGTGCGTCTCGTGGACGGCAATGACGATCTCGCGGAGAGTATCGAGCGTCTTGGTCTGGGCCGCCTTGCGGCGGACGTGCTGGACGCCAGGGATCAGGAGACCGATCAGGACCGCGACCGCGGCGATGACCACCACCAACTCGAGGAGTGTTACGCCCGGACGCCTTCGGTGTGGCTGCCGCTGCATGGACGCACCTCGCGAGGAAGGGCCTGCAACCTGCAGCGAACTACGTTCGCTCGCCGACCGGCTGCGCAGGAAGTGGAAGCAGGAACCACTCCACCGTAGAGCCTGCGTCGCCTCCCTGTCAAGGAAAAACCGGAGGTTAGAGGTCTCGCCCGAGGATCTCTTTCAAAATGGTCGTCTTGCGCGGCAATGGGTCTTGCCAGAGCCAGTCAAGGCGAAGCCAGAAACCCGGCAGGGCGTTGCTCGCGAGCACCCCTTTCTTCGGCTTCACCGCGCGGTACTTGCCGTCCTTGCCCAACCGCAGCAAGGTTACCTGTTGCATGATCTCGTCCACGATCCAGTATTCGGGGATCTTCGCGTCCTCGTACTGCTTGCGCTTTTTCTCGTAGTCGCGCTCGACGCTCTCCGGGGAGACGATCTCGACCGCCAGATCCGGCCCGCCACGAACAAAACCGCGCTCCACGAGATGGAGACGCGCCTTCTGGACGAAGCCGAGATCCGGTTCGGGACCGTTGTGCTTGTCGAGTCGAAACGCGACCCGTGTGCCGTACACCTTGCCGAGATCGTTCTCCTCGGCGAAAAGGTCCATGAGGCCCCCCAGCCACATGAATAGCTCGTTCGCGTCGGTGTTATCCGGCGAGGCCATGTAGATCACTCCATCGATCAGGTCGGCCTTCTGATCTTCATTAATTAGGTCGCAAAAGTCTTCAAAAGTGTAGGCGGCAGTCGTAGATTTGACGGACTTTGGCATGGTCGTCTCCTGACAGTTGCTCCCCCGCCATCGAGAACGCAAGTGTACCGCTCCAGCGCAACGAGGAGAAGGCCAACCGCTGGAACGGTCCGTTGTCAGAGCGACAGAATCAGCCAGGCGACCAGCCCCGCCAGGCCGGCGAGGACGCCGACGGCGCCGAGGATCTTCCACCATGCGCAGCACCCGGAACTGGCTTTGCCGAACGGGAAACCCTGCTCCTCGCCGGAGAGCGTCAGCGGCAACTCCGCAGCGGCGCTGGCCGGCTCCGAAGGATCGTCCAGCAGGTCGGTCCCTTCGCCGCCCGGCTGGCTGCCGGAGGTGGGTGTGGCGATGCCGTCGCCCAGCACCTGATCCGAGACGGTCTCGTGCGGCGACCAACTCGTTGACCCCGGTTGCGCGAACGGCGCCAGCGCGGCCGCTGCCTCCGCGGGCGTCTGGAAGCGATCGGCGGGGTTCTTCGCCATCAAGCGGCGAACGATCTCCGCGACCGCCGTCGGGATGTCGGGCCGGTAATGCTCGACCGGCGTCGCGTCCTCGGCACTGTGACGGATCAACTTTTCCAGAGATGTCCCACCCTCGAACGGCACATTTCCGGTCAGCAGATAGTAAAACGTGCAGCCGAGGCTGTAGAGATCGGAACGGATATCGACGGCGTGCAGGTCGCGCGATTGCTCCGGTGAGAGATAATCCGGAGTGCCCATCACGCGATTCTGGGCCATCAGGATGGTGGGGTTGCTGCGCGCCGCGACGCGGGCCGGATCCTGCAAACGGGCGAGGCCGAAATCGAGAATCTTGACCACCGCCGGCACGCCGTTCTGGCCGGGTTGCATCAGCAGGTTCCCCGGCTTGATGTCGCGGTGGACCATGCCTTGCTCGAAGGCGTATTGCAAGCCGTTCGCGGCCTGGCGGATCAGGTCGCAGGCCAGGCCGACCGGCAGCGGGCCGCGCTCGCGGACGAGTTGCTCCAGGTTGGGACCGTCCACGAACTCCATTGCCAGGTAATGCCGGCCCTCGGCGCAGCCGGCGTCGTAGGCGGTGACGATGTTCGGATGCATGAGCCGGCCGGCGGCGCGCACCTCGCGCTTGAAGAGCGCCTGCGCTCGTTCGGTCTGCATCTGCTGCGGGGCCAGCACCTTCAGCGCGACGATCCGGTTCATCGTCTGGTGGACGGCCTTGAAGACGCGGCCCATGCCGCCCTGACCGATCTGGTCGAGAATGCGATACTGCCCCAGCACAAAGCCGCTCGTGCGCCCGGCCATGAGCAATTCGGCCTGGAACTTGGTGAGCAGGCCCATGTCAACCAAGGCGCGGGCAATGGGGCGCGCGCGGGTTTCCGCCGGCAGCCGTTTCAGGACCGCCTTGAATTCCGCGGCGCTCAGCAGACCGCTCGCCTGGAGGTTTTTGAGGAAGGTCCGCCGATCCATTTGCGTGGGAGCCATAAGCGCCTCTTTCTCGACCAACTCCGCCCGTACTCAAGGGGCGCGAAGGTAACCAGGAGGAGAACGGCACTGGGATCCTCGCCAGAACCGACGTGTCCTGTTTGCGGCCGCTGGGTGTCGGGGAGGTGACGCCGCAGCAGTCGCAGGGGTGCCTGTCCAGTATTCCGTAACTATCCATAAGACGAACGACCCCGGCAAATCGTTCAGGT
>DASPXY010001008.1:0-3339 GCA_035637055.1 Gemmataceae bacterium
AGCAGCCAGCCGCCGGTCGCCAGCGCGAGCCCGGCGGCGACCCCGCCCCACAGCGGCGGGTAGCGGCGGGCCCGCGGCAGCAGCAGGTAGACCGCGATCAGGCCCAGGAGGACCGGCACGAGGATCGGCCAGAAGGTCTCGACGAACCGTCCGATCTCTTCGGTCCGCGAGGGCGGGGCGGTCTGGAGGAACAGCGGGGACATAAACACCTGCATGGCTGGCCTGGCGAGGGGGGGGCGTAAGCCCCCTGATCTCTGCAAACTATCAGGGGGCTTACGCCCCCCCCTCGCCGAGGTCTGGTATCAGCGTTCAGCCGCGGCTACCTTCGAGGCCCTCTGGCGGCGGCTGGCCCGGCGGGGGCGGATCGGAGGCGATGCTGAGCGGACCGCTCCGGGTGCGGACCGGGTCGGTGCCCATCTTGACCGTCTGATCGAAAACGCTCAGCAACTTCTCCTTGTCGAACATCATCTCCTCGCGGCTCAGGCCGGTGAGGTCGTACAGGCTCGTCAGCTCGATGGCGTCACACGGACAGGCCTGCTCGCACATGCCGCAGTAGATACAACGCAGCTCGTCGATGACGAACACCGCCGGGTATTTCTCGCGGTCAGTCCAGTCCGCGGGCGCCGGTGCCGCGACGATGTCAATGCAGCGCGCCGGACAGGCGGTCGAGCACATGTAGCAGGCGACGCACTTGACGCGGCCCTTCTCGTCGCGGTTGAGGCGATGGACGCCGCGATAGTTGGGCGGCATCACCGGCCGCTGCTCGGGAAACTGCACCGTCACCTTCGGGCCGAACATGTGCTTGACGGTCGTTTGCAGCCCTTGCCAGATAGCCGGCAAGTACAGCCTCTCCAGCAGGCCCATGCGCGGCGGCTCGATCCACTTGACGTCGCTCTCGTTGATCGGCATGACTTCGCTTCCGTTTGGAACGAGCCGCTGGGTTTATCCCGGCGGTTTGCACGGCGGGGATAAACCCCGCCGCTCGTCCTGTTTTTACCGCCCCACCATCTCCGCCTCACGCTGGCCCTGCAGCGACGGCCGCCGCGGACGCCCCTGCGGCTCCGGCAGCGCCGCCAGGCAACCCGCCCCCACCAGCAGCACCAGCGACGCCGGCAACAGCAGCCACGGCGTCCAGTTCATTTGCTTCACTATCATCACACACACCAGGTTCGCCAGCGCCAGCGGAATGAACACCTTCCACGCCAGCGCCATCAACTGATCGAAGCGGAAGCGCGGGATCGTCCAGCGAATCAGCATGTAGAAGAAGATGAAGAACGCCATCTTGCCAGCGAACACGATCAGCTTGAGGAACCAGCCGGCATCGGCGGTCGCGATGAAGGGCAAGTGCCAGCCGCCGAAGAACAGGATCACCATCAAAAAGCTCGTGGTGATCATGTGCGTGTACTCGCCGAGGAAGAACATCGCGAACTTCATCGCGCTGTACTCGGTGTGATAGCCGCCGACGAGTTCCTGTTCGGCCTCCGACAGGTCAAAAGGAAGACGATTGCACTCGGCGAAGGAGCTTATCATGAAGAGCAGGAATGCGAGCGGCTGATAGAAGACGTTCCAGCAGTGAGTCCAGTCCTGATCACTGCCAGTCTGCTGCTGGATGATGCGCTCCAGGTTGAGCGAGCCGCTGAGAAGGACGATACCCAGGATCGACATGCCCAGCGGGATCTCGTAGCTGACGATCTGGGCGCTGGAGCGCAGGGCGCCGAGGAAACTGTATTTGTTGTTGCCGGCCCAGCCGCCGAGGATGACGCCGTAGACCGCCAGGCTGGAGATCGCGAACACCCAAACGATACCGATATCCAGGCCCGGCGCGACGACAAACTGATAGGAGTCCTTGTAACGCTTGAACTCGTCCTCGAATTTCGCTCGCGCCGCCTCGTACTGTTTCTTCTGCTCCGGCGCGGTGGCGAGCGCCAGTTTCTCCGGGGGCGGCGGTGCCGGCGCGGTGGCGCCGAACGGCACGACCGCGAAGGCCAGCAGCGCCGTCGAAAGCGCAACCCCCGGCGCCAGGATGTAGAGGAACTTATCGACGTGGTGCGGGACGATCTCCTCCTTGAAAAGGAACTTCAACCCATCCGCGATCGACTGAAACAGGCCGGCCGGGCCGACGCGATTGGGGCCGAGGCGATCCTGAATGTAGGCCGCCACCTTGCGCTCGACGTAGATGAGGAAGGCGGTCGAGCCAAGGATCACGCCGACCACACCGGCAATCGTCAGCAGCGTCGGCAGCAGGTTGAAGTCGTGCATATTATTTCGCGGGCTCCAACCGCACGCCGTATTCGCCGATTTCGCCGGAGGCCAGCGGCGCAAAGTACGCCACCTCTGCGGCCAACTCACTGCGCAGCGTCGGCGCGTGAACCAGGCCACGCCGCTGCATCAGGTCCATGAAAATCTGCCCGTCGGTGCGGCAACTGTGCGACGGCCGCGCGGCCCGGTGGATCGCCTGGGCCAGCCCCGCGTGGTTGACGAAAGTGCCATCCTTCTCGGCGAAACTGCTCGCCGGCAGTACGTATTTCGCCGCGTGGCTGACCGCCGACGGCAGCAAATCCTGCACGATCAGCAGCGGGATCGACCGCAGCGCCTCGATCTGCTCGCCCTTCATCCAGGCGCCCGCCCGCGGCGAGTAGCCCGCCGTGAGGTACAACGCCTTCAACTCGCCAGCCGCCTTGACGATTTCGTCGAAGCCGATCACCTCCCCCTGGAAGTGTTTCAACACCTCCTCAACGCCGCGCCGGTTGGGGCACTTTTCGGCGCGAATGGTGAACTTGACCGGCTGCAGCGGCCGGCCACGTCGATCCTTCGGGTAAGTGTCGTCCTCGCCGAGGACGGGAATCGGTCCGAGCGCCAGCCGCGCCTGCGGTGACAGCCCCTTGACATAGCTTGCCAGCAGATACACCTCTTCGCAGGTCAAAAAAGGCGACAATACCGCGGCGACCGCACCGCCATCCTTGGCCGCCTCGGCCAACTCGCGCCGCAGGGTGGGCAAGACTTCTTCCCAGGCCGCCGGCACCTGTCGCTCGGAGGGGCGCTGGCTCGCGGGCGCATTCAGGGTGCCGTCAATGTCCTCCTCCGGGGTCGCGTTCAGCGTTCCGTCAATGTCCTCTTCTGCGGACGATGCGGCAACCTGCTCCTTGCGGCGGACCAGCGGCCGCAGAATACGCTCACGCGAGTTGATGTACGGATAGTCGAAGCGCCCCTCATCGCACATGAAGTAACCCTGCGCCTCGGAGTTCTCGCGTGGCCTCAACCGATAAACGATATCCTTATTGGCATCGACGTAGATACTGCAGCCGGTGCTGCAGTCCGGGCAGACGCTCTTGTGCTCCT
>DASPXY010001009.1:0-9999 GCA_035637055.1 Gemmataceae bacterium
AGCAGCTGCACTACCCCGGCGAGATCAAGGTGACCGTGGTGCGCGAGACCCGCACGGTCGAGTTTGCTCGGTAACACGGTAGTCGCAGAAGCCCACGGGCCGCGGCCCGTGGGCTTGGAGCATCTTCCCCTTTGGCATTTCTCATGCGCATCCTCTTCCTTGGTGACATCGTCGGTCAGCCGGGCGTAGCGTTTGTCAAGCGCGCGCTGCCGCTGCTGGTGCCGCACGAGGGCATCGACCTGGTGGTCGCCAACGCCGAGAACGCCTCGGGCGGCTCGGGCATGACGCCGGCCGTCTACCGGGAGTTGCGCCAGGCCGGCGTCGATGTGGTTACGCTCGGCGATCACATCTACAAGCGCGCCGAGATCATTCCGACCCTCGAAAAGGACGACCACGTCTGCAAGCCGGCGAACTTCGCGCCGCAAGCCCCTGGCCGGGAGTTCGTCATCGCGCCGGCGCGCGACGGTACGTTGGTCGCCGTCCTGTCGCTGCTGGGGCGGACCTTCATGCGCCCGGTGGACTGCCCCTTCCAGGCGGCCGATCGGGTGCTGGCGGCCCTGGAAGGCAAGACACGCTGCATCCTCGTGGACATGCACGCCGAGGCGACCGCCGAGAAGTACCTGATGGTGCATCACCTCAAGGGTCGCGTCAGTGCGGTCCTGGGGACGCACACGCACGTCCCGACCGCCGATGAGCAAGTTTTCCCACCCGGTACGGCGTTCATTAGCGACGTCGGCATGACGGGGCCGTACGACAGCGTCCTGGGTCGGCGCGTTGACCGGGTGCTGGCGACCACCATCACATTCATTCCGAGTGCGTTCGATGTGGCGACGGGCGACCCGCGCCTTGGCGGGGCCATCATCGATATCGAGGCCGCGAGCGGACGCGCGACCGGCATTCGCCGCCTGATGCTCGACGAGGCGGGATTGAAACGCCTGGCGCAGGCACACTCACCGGAATCACGACTCGCCTGAGACAGCGTTTTGGGAGCCCGACGCGCCGGCGAGGGCTGGCCCGGCCTGCGCGACCTGATAAGCTACCCTTATACCACCCGATCAGAAGGGGCTTATCATGTCGTTCGTTACTTTCCTGATGCGCTGCTCATTACTCGCTACCCTGGCGGTGTGCCTGACCTGCGGGCCGGCGCCTGCGCAACCTCCCGCCGGCCAGAAGGACGCTCCGACGCCCCGTAGCCGCGAATTCCTGTTCACATACGCGGCGACGGTCACCGGTCTGAAACCGGGCCAGGCCGCGCGCATCTGGCTGCCGGTCCCTCCTTCCAACGCCGAGCAGAAGGTGAGCATTGCCAGGTCGCAATTCCCGGCGAAAACGCGGCAGAGCGTCGAGCCGAAGTTCGGCAACGAAATCCTCTACCTTGAGGCTACCGCCGACGCCAAGGGCACCATCCCGCTCTCGATCACTTACCGAGTCAATCGGAAGGAGGTATTCGGCAAAGTGCAAGGCACGCCGGTGACCCCCGCCGAGCGCGAGCTGTTCCTCAAGCCGGACGCGAAGGTGCCGATTGGCGGCAAGCCTGCCCAGACGCTGCTCAAGGGCAAGGACCTTCCCAAAGACGGCATGAAGCTGGCGAAACTGCTCTACGACATCGTCAACAACCACATGGAATACAGCAAGAAGGGGACGGAGTGGGGCCAGGGCGATGCCGTCTGGGCATGCGACAGCAAGTACGGCAACTGCAGCGATTTTCACAGCCTGTTCATCTCGCTGGCGCGTACCGAGAAGGTGCCGGCGAAGTTCGAGATCGGCTTCCCGCTACCGGAGAAGCGCGGCAAGGGCGAGATCGGGGCCTACCATTGCTGGGCGAAGTTCACCCCGGACGGCAAGACGTGGATTCCCGTCGATATCTCGGCGGCGAATCAGGCCCGCGCCACCGATCCGAAAATGGTCGAGTATTACTTCGGCAACCTGACGGAGAACCGCGTCACTTTCAGCGTCGGCCGCGATCTGATGCTGGAGCCGCCGCAGGCCGGGCCGCCGCTGAACTTCTTTATTTACCCCTATGTCGAGGTCGAAAGTCGTCCTTATGCGGCTGCGAACATTCGGCAGGTCTTCACGTACCAGGATCTCCCCTGAGCCACGCTTCTGGTGAGGAGCGTGGCTGAACGCTCGGGGACAAAACCCCTCCCCCCAACCCCCTCCCCGCAACGGAGAGGGGGAGCAAGCCAGACAGCGCTTTTCTTCTCCCCCTCTCCGTTGCGGGGAGGGGGTTGGGGGGAGGGGTCTTGTCTGTCAGTCCTCAGGCAGTTATTCAACCATCGCCCCTCTCCGATTCTCCGAAGGTGTGCGCCTCGATTCGTCCTGACGGCCAGTCCAGGAGCAGCACTCGCTTGCAGTGATAGCCGGCACCGATGTTATACCCGCGGATCGTCCCCAACGTGCCTTCGCGGGCGCGGTGCGTGTGGCCACAGAAGACAAAAGGGATCCGCTGAGCATTCTTTTCCAGCAGCAATTCCAGCGCACGGTTGCCGGCGAAGGCATCCCAGAGCAGGTCATCCAGTTCCGTCGAAGGCTCGCCCGGGAAGCTGATCCCCTCGAAAGCCGGATGGTGTGTCAGTACGACGGCGTACTCCACCTGCCCCAGCGCCTCGTGCAACTGCCGCTCGAAGGCCGCAACCACCTCCGCGGTGAAGCGAACGTCATCGAGCGGCCAGCGGACAAAGCGGGCGTCGTTGTGGCGACCGCGACTGAAACGCTTGGTGCGCAAGCGCTCCTCCCAGTCGGGGACGTGCTGGCGCAGCAGTTCGAGCGACCACGAATAGTCGTACCAGTTCATCGAGCCGACGACGGCCAGCCCTGCCTCGGGCAAGACAAGCGGCCCGTGGTCGAGGTAATGGAAGTCGTGCGCCGCGGCGACGGCGGGGAGGTGTTCGCGGTAGACGCGGAGCGAGTCGCCGCGCGGGTCGTCGTCCACGACCCAAATATCGTGATTGCCCGGCACCAGCGCCTTGCGGCAAGACAGGCCGCCGAAGAGAGCCAGGCATTCGCCGAAGTGGTCCAGCGTCCCGAGGTCGCCGCCGAGCAGGAGCAAGTCGGGCGGGCGGTCGAGGAGGAAGTCGCGCAATCGCTCGGTCGCGACGTCGCCGTGGCCGGAATGGCCCCAATGGAGATCGGCAGTGACGGCGATGCGGAGGGTGTGCGTCATGCGGGCTTTCCGCTTGCTGAAGATCCGGAGCGCGGGCGTCTCGCCCGCAAAGCAGAGCGGGCGAGACGCCCGCGCTCCGGAGTGTGGCACCGTTTCTTAGCGCAGGAGGCTACGCTCCAGCACTTCGCGGGCCTGGCCGAACTCGGGCTGCCAGGTAATCTCGGGCTGGCCGGTCGCGAGGCAGTCGCGCAACTTTTCCAGCGTGTTGCGGGCCATGTGCGGACACTTATTGCAGGCGCAGGTGATGCCCGGCACGGGATGATAGCGGTGCCGCGGCGTCTTGCTCTGGAGTTGCCAGAGCATGTTTGGCTCCGTCGCGACGAGGAAGTCCGTCGGCTCCACGAACGAGGCGACGTAGTGCAGCATGGCCTCGGTGCCGCCGACGAAGTCGCTGTGCTCGCGGATGTTCGCCGGACACTCCGGGTGAGCGACGGTCCGGGCGGCGGGGAGCTTGCGCTTCATCGCCAGCAGGTCGCCGACGCTGAAGATCTCGTGGACCATGCAGGAGCCGTTCCACAGGATCATCTTGCGCCCGGTAATTTCTTGCAGATACTGGCCCAGGTGCCTATCGGGCACAAAGAGGATCTCATAATTCTCGGGAACGCGGCGGATGATCTCCTCGGCGTTGCCGGAAGTGACGACCCAGTCGGACAGCGCCTTGACGGCGGCGCTGCTGTTGATGTACGTGACAGTCTGGAACCGGCGGCCGTTCTCGCGGAGCATTTCCTGATAGCGCTGGAGTTTGTTCGCGGGGCAGCTCTCGGCGAGACTGCAACCGGCTTGCAGATCGGGCAGCAGGACGCGCTTGTCGGGGTTGAGCATCTTGGCCGTTTCGGCCATGAAGTGGACGCCGCAAAAGACAATGGTGGGCGTGTCCACCTTGGTCGCAGCGCGGGCCAACTTGAGACTGTCGCCGGTGAAATCGGCCAGCTCCTGAATGTCACTATCCTGGTAGTAGTGAGCGAGGATGGTGGCGTTGCGCTGCTGTTTGAGGGTGGTGATTTCGTCGATGAGGTCGGTCATGGAGGGTATCCTTGTTTTTTGTGTGGCGGAGGACAAACCCACAGCTCTGCTTGCTTTCTACTTCATTATACCGAGACGTCAAGTAGGCCCGCCAGCTACAATAGCCCCAACGCGACTGGTGACCTTGACACGAGAGGACTTCGCGATGCGCGGCTATCACGATGTCGGCGGCCTGCCCGCCGGGCCAATCGACCGTTGCGAGCACGACAAGGCGCTCTGGGAGAAGCGCGTCCACGCCCTGCTCGTGCTGCTGGCCAATCCGGCCCGCGAAGTGATGAATGTTGACGAACTGCGGCGCGGCATCGAATCGCTCGGCGCCGAGGAGTACGATCGCCTCTCCTACTACGAGCGCTGGATCGCGTCGATCACGAACAACCTCCTGCAAAAGGGCGTGTTCACGACGGACGAACTGGGCCGCAAACTGGCCGAGATCGAGCAGCGCGAGGCGCAGGGGCGATGAGCGCGGCATTTGCTGTCGGCGACCGGGTCAAGGTGCGGCGCACCGAACCGCCGGGACATCTGCGTACGCCCTGGTACATTCGCGGCAAGAGCGGCGTTATCGAGCGCGTCCTCGCCGCGTTTCCCAACCCCGAGGAGCGCGCCTACGGGCGCGCCGGATTACCGACAAGAACGCTCTATCGAGTCCGTTTTCTCCAGAAAGACGTCTGGCCCGACTATGCCGGCGGAGCCGCCGACACCATCGATCTTGAAATCTTCGAGCACTGGCTCGATCCCGCCTGATGTGGAGGGAAACGAGGTGTTGTTCGTAGTTCCGCCTTTAGGCGGCTTGGCGTCTTGCCGCCTAAAGGCGGAACTACGAACAAGAGGTCGCTTATCCCTGCACGAACCAGGAACCGCGCTATGCATAACCATGACCATGACCACGCTCACCCGACGCTGCCGGACCAGGACGCTCCCGCAACGTATCATCAGCGGCTGGAAACCGCCGTGCGCGAGTTGCTGATTGAAAAGGGCATCATCACCGCCGACGAGGTGCGCCGGGTCGTGGAGGTGATCGATTCGCAAACCCCCGCCCTTGGGGCGCGTGTCGTCGCCCGCGCCTGGGTCGATCCGGCGTATCGGGTACGCCTGCTCGCCGACGGCGGCAGCGCCGTGCGCGAACTGGGCATCGACATGGGGACGACGAAACTGGTCGTCGTCGAGAACACGCCGGCGGTCCACAACCTGATTGTCTGCACGCTCTGCTCGTGCTACCCGCGGCCGGTGCTCGGGCTGCCGCCGGACTGGTACAAGAGCAAGGCATATCGCTCGCGTGCCGTGCGCGAGCCGCGGGCGGTACTGGCGGAGTTCGGCACGACCCTGCCCGGAGGCGTGAGCGTGCGCGTCCACGACAGCACGGCGGAGATGCGCTATCTGGTGCTGCCGCTGCGGCCGGAGGGAACGGAAGGTCTGAGTGAGGAGGCGCTCGCCGAGTTGGTGACGCGCGACAGCATGGTCGGCGTGTCACTGCCTCTGGCGAGCGGCGCGGCGTCAGCCCGCCGGTCCCAAGGCTTACCGGCGGGCTGACGCCGCGCCGCTCACCATTGATTGAACAAGCAGTCCGTTCCCGCTGCATTAGGGCGCGATCCGTTTGACGTCACAGCCTGTCTCGTTACAATACAAGAGTAGATGGCATGCCAGCGGAACACGCCGTCTGCGGAACAGGACAAGAGGGGAGAGTGGACGTATCTTGGCAAATCTCTCTGCGGGAGGGCATGACCATGTGGCGAGGAACTTTGGCGGCAACCGCCGGCGTGCTGGTGTGGCTCGCCGGGACAGGCACCGCGAAGGCAGATGACGTCATTCGGCTGGGCGGTCCAAGCACCGACGCCAAGACCATGACGCTCGGCTTCGATGGGCAGGCGGACACGGAGTTGGTGCGTGGCGGGGGTTTCCGCGGGGGCGGCGGCGGCTTCCACGGCGGCGGCTTCCACGGCGGGGGCTTCCACGGCGGCGGTTTCCGCGGGGGCTTTGGCGGTTTCCGTGGCGGGTTCGGCGGATTTCGCGGGGGCTTTGGCGGCTTCGGCGGGTTCCGGGGAGGCTTTATCGGCCGCGGGTTCTATCGGCCGTACTATGCCGGCTACTGGGGAGGGTATTATCCCTACGGCTACGGTTTCAACTACGGCTACTACAACTATCCGATTTACTCCTATTACAACCCGTACACCTACTACGTGCCGCCGTATTATCTCAATTCGCCCTCCTACGGCCAACCCTACTATGGGGTTCCGGGGGCGATGCCGTACGCGCCGATCAGCGATCCCGGCCCGGTCGTGATGAACGGCAATGGGCCGCGGTACGTGAACTATTACGCCGCCCAGTCAGCGGCCAACGGCACGGGGCCAGCGACGATCCCGACGAACGCGACGTTCCCCTACGACGGCGGACCGAGCAACCCGATCCCGCTGCCCGCGCCGACGCCGGCGCCTGTGCCTGCACCCCCGCCGGCGCCAGCGCCAGGAGCAGCCCCGGCGAAACTGCCGGCGGCCAAGGCGGCTCCGGGAACGCTCTTGATCTCCTACCCCCCGCAGCCCGAGAAGGCGACTCCTGCCCGGCCGACCACGCAGTTCGCGTATCCCGCCTACGGCGAGGACACGCGGGCGACCTCGTTCGGGACGGCTCGCACCGCCCCGACGACGCAGCGGACGCCTGTGACGGCGTCGCGCTGAACCTCGTCAGACGAACCGAGCCGCTTGCGGCTTAGCGATACACGCTAAGCCGCGAGCGGCTCTCTGCTTTGTCGCACCCGCCTTACCGCCGTTCCATCTTGCGGCGCTTCTTGCCGGGCTTTTGGCATAACTTAGGGCAAGTCGATCGGCCACACCTTGGCCTCGACGAAGCCGGTAACGATGTCCGGGTCGGAGGAGGAGATCCAGCAGTTGCGCATGTCGACGAGCACCTGCCTGGACTTCATGTGAACGTGCAACTCCGCTTCGTGCGCCCGGGCGATCACATCGTACTTCTGCGTCTTCGGATCTTTGCGACGGAATTCAACGTCCAGCAATTGGCGCCCCTGCACGCGCTTGGCGTACAGTTCGTAGTTCAGCTTCGGCAGCCGGATCACGCCGTTCTGCTGTAGCATCGTGTAGAGAACATTCTCTGCCGACCGCACCTGGGGCGACTCTCGATCCCTCCCGCCAATCTTGCCCGGCCCCTTTTCGATGTCGCAATATCCTGTTTGTCCGCAATTCACGACGGCCGGGAGCAGGATGGCACACAGGAACGACATTTCCACCCTGGAAGATCGCATTAGTCTCCTCCTTGAAAAGTTGGTGTGATCGGGGTCAGACCTTCTCCAGTTCTTGCTGCAGCAGTTGCTGTACGAGTTCCGTGCGCGCCATGCCTTTCGTCTCGCGCATGACGGCACCCTTGATCGCGTCGGCGGCCTTCGTCTTGCCCTTCTTGTAATCCGCGACCGCCTTCGGATTGGCGGCGACGGCCTTGCGCACGATCTCGCGCAACTTCTCGTCGTCAACCTGCTCGAAGCCCAGTTCCTTGATCGTCTGCGCGGCGCTCGCCTTGGTTTCCAGCATACGCGCGTAGACCTCGCGGCTGCGCTGCACGTTCAGGCCGCCCTTCTTGCACTTGATCAGCTCCGCCAATGCTGCGGGCGGCAGCGGAAAATCCTTGATCGTGGTCTTGCGTTCGTTGAGGGTCTGCAGTACCTGATTGGTCACCCAGTTGCTGGCCTCCTTGGCGTCGCCGCCGAGCCGCGCCACCTCCTCGAAATAGGCTACCAGCGCCCGTCCCTGCCGCGTCAACACCCGTGCGTCGTAGTCGGACAAACCATACTGCGTCTGCAACCGGGCGTGCTGAGCCGCGGGCAATTCGCCCAGACTGGCCCGCACTGCTTCGAGCTGTTCCGCGCTCACGGTGACCGGCACCAGGTCAGGCTCGGGGAAATAGCGATAGTCCGATGCCTCCTCCTTGCGCCGCTGCACCCGCGTGACTCGGGCCGCATCGTCCCAGCCGGCCGTCGCCTTGGCGACCTTACCCATCTGATAGTTGTTGTTGGCGCGGAACTCCTCGAACTGACGCTCGGCCTCGTAGCGCGTCGCCCGCTCAACCGCGGCGATACTATTAAGATTTTTCACCTCGACAATGGGCGTTGCGACGACGGTGCCATCCGCCAGCGGCACATGGATGTTGACGTTCGCGTCGCAGCGGAGACTGCCCTCCTGCATCTCGCAATCGGATACCTCCAACTCGCGCAACAGGAGTCGAATCTCCTCCAGATAGGCACGTGCCTCTTCAGGAGCGGTCATCTCGGGCTTGCTGACGATCTCCAGCAGAGGCGTACCGGCGCGGTTGAGATCGACGCGGCTGTCGGCTCCGCCACCGCCCTCGTCGTGCAGCATCTTACCGGCGTCCTCCTCCAGATGAACGCGGATGATGCCGATGCGTTTCCCCCTCACCCCCGACCCCTCTCCCGCAAGGGGAGAGGGGGGCTCTGTCTTTCTCCCCTCGCCCCTTGCGGGAGAGGGGTCGGGGGTGAGGGGGATCTCCAGCCAGCCGTCGCTGCTGAAGGGCAGATCGTACTGGCTGATTTGATAGTTCTTGGGCAGGTCCGGGTAATAGTAATTTTTGCGATCCCATTTGGTGAAGGAGGCAATGTGGCAATTCAGAGCGAGGGCGGCCTTGAGGGCGAGGTCGAAGGCGCGGCGGTTCATGACCGGCAGCACGCCGGGCATGCCGATGCAGACCGGACAGGTGGCGGAGTTCGGCGGCAGGCCAAACTGCGTGCTGCAGCCGCAGAACAGCTTGGTGCGCGTCAGCAGCTGCACGTGGACTTCCAGCCCGATAACGATGCGATAGGGTTCCGCCATGAGACGCCTCGAACTCGTTGATCGCGACTCCGTCCCGCTTGACGGTTAGCGTAGCCCTGGCCGCGCTCACCCGCAAGCGGGTTTCGCAACGGCCCCTCACCGCGGCAACTCCCAGAGGCGTGCCCGGGCATCGTCGCTCCCCGAGAGCGCCCGGCGGCCGTCCGGCGAAACGGCGACGCACAGGAACGAAGCCGTCGGCCCCTGCAGACACGCCACCTCGACGCCGGTATCAGCCCGCAGCAGCCGCAGCGTCTCGTCGTCGCTCGCCGTCAACACGCGATCGCCTTGCGGCGAAAATGCGACATCGCGGACCCAGTCGGTGTGGCCGGTGAAGCGCCACAACTCCCGGCCGCTCACGACGTCCCACAGGCGTACCGTTCCGTCCTCGCCGCCGGAAAGGATGCGCCCGCCGTCCGGGGAGAACACCACGCTCTTGACCGATCCGCCATGTCCCTCATAACGTCTCCGCTCGGCGCCGGTGTCCACGTCCCAGAGCTGCACCGTTCCATCGTCGCCACAGGAAACGACCGCCCGCCCGTCCGGCGCGAATGCCACGCCCGTGACCCAACCGGCGTGCCCCTCAAAGCGGCGCACCTCGTGCCCGCTCGCGACATCCCAGAGACGCACCGTCTGGTCCTCCCCGCCCGACACGGCGTGGCGGCCGTCCGCGGACAGGGCGACACGGAAGACGCGCCCTTCATGGCCTTCGAGACGGCGCAACGCGCGCCCACTCGGGAGATCCCATAGCCGCAGGGTACCGTCAAGTCCCCCGGACAAGATTGGTCCGCCTCGGGTCGCAACGGCAACACTTGTCACGCCGTCGGTGTGCCCCGCGAAGGATTGCACACGGCGGCCCGTGGCGACTTCGTCGGCGTAGAGCAGCCCGTCCATGCTCGCGTACAGGGCCAGGCGCCCATCGGGGGAAAACGCCGCGCCCCAAATCGCATCGCCGGCGGTTGTTTCACGGACAGGGCTGGTGCCTGGAGG
>DASPXY010001010.1:0-3243 GCA_035637055.1 Gemmataceae bacterium
CACCCGTGTCCCCACGACAAAACAGATCGGCGCCCCAACCAGGCCGACGACGAACAGCCACTTACTCCATCGCAATTTGCGCTGTGGTCCACTCGCCGCCTCCGCCGTCTCCCCCAGCAGCAGGGCACGCGGAGCCACGCGCCCCAGGATGCGCGTCGCCCACACGATCGTTAGCAGACTCACGACGACAGCGGCGAGATAGCCGATCGCTAAACTCGCCGGCGTTACGTGCAGTTGTAAGAGCGAGCGCCCCAGCCCCCCAGGCCAGCGCGCGCTGAGGAACCCCAGCATGAGCCAGGCGTATACGATCGCCCCGACCAGCCCGACCAGGCCGCCAAGCACCGCGAGAATGCCACCCTCCGCAAGCAGGAGCCACCGCACCTTGCCGCGTCGCCAGCCGGTCGCCAGCAGCACGCCGATCTCCGAGGCGCGACGGTCGAGGTTGAGGCGAAACAGCAGCCCGACCAGCAGGAGCGCCGCGGCGATCAGGAAGCAGCTGAAGCCGAGGAACAGCATGCCGAAGTCCATCGCACCGGCGCTGCCTTCCAGACGCTGCCGGCGCACGTCGTCGAAGAGAAACCCGCCCTGCTCCGGTTGCAGGTGCGCCAGGATCTGCTCCTCGGTCTTCTCCTTCTCCCCGGAGGTCGCCGCCAGCCGAACCGATGTCACCTGGCCGAAACGGCTGCCCCACAACCTTTGTCCCGTTTTCAGAGTGACATAGGCTTTTGGCGTCGCCTGGTGAGCGCTCCAGTAATCTTTCTCTGTGGCGCCGACGCGCAACTCGTCGAAGGGGAACGGCGCCTTTTCCTTCCAGTCCGCCATCGTCGGCGCATCGGTGACGCCGGGGAACTTCGGGGTCAGGTTGCGATCGCGGAAAGGCCCGGTCAACGGTGCCGTACCGGCCAGCTGCAGGATCGTCGTCACTTCCGGCAATCGCCCCTCCTCACCCGGCTTGAAGTAGGTGAGCGCGATCTTCTCGCCGGGTGGGGCTTTGAGAAACGGCGAACCTTGCCACGCGACGAGCAGGATTTCGTTATCCGCCAGAGCGCTCTTGTCGGGCGGCAGGAACGGGCCGAGGGGCGCCGCCTTCGTGGGGTCAAGCGCGGCAACGATGCAGTACGGCGCCTCGATGGCTGCGTAATAGGCAAGACCCGCCCACGCCACAGGCGGCGATGAAGGCGGCGTGACGGCCGCCACCGCGGCGCCGACATGGTGCCGAAGCGTGGCCACGTTGTTCACCATGTAGACGAGCGTCGGCGCGGCGCCCAGCTTGGTTGCCTCGACGGCCTTGAGGGCGGCCGGCTCGACGAACATCTGCTTGCTTTCGAGGCTGAGGTAGCGCGGGGGCGTGTCGCCGAAGAGTTTCCGCGGGACGCGCACCTCCAGGCCCCAGTCTTCGAGGCGCAGCTGCTTGCCGAGGGCCGCTTGCAGAGTATCGCGCGTGCCGCCCCGGGCCAGCAGGGCGTTGATCGGCTTCTTCGGCAGGCTGCGGGCCGCGTCATCGGAGCGGCGCAGCTCTTGTTGCAGCAGCGCCAGCGGCAGATAGGCGTTTCGCGGCGCCGCCGGGCTGGGATTGAGGCTGAACTCGCTGCCGAAGTCGTCCTCGGCCAGAACCTCGGCGACCGCGACCTCCAGAGTCGCCAGCACATCCTCCGCCTTGCGTTTGCCCAAAAACGTCTCCCGTGGGGCGGCGCTCACCTTCTCCAGATGGAGCGCGACGCGCTCGCCCTTCTTGACGTTCAGGTCGCGCGCCAGGGTCGCCCCAAGGACAACCGCCCGTTCTTTCTCCGGAATGTAGCCCTTCGGCCGCCAGAACTCTTCGCCGGCCGGAGGTGTTTCAGGCCAGAAGGACTCATCAACGCCGACGATCACGACCTTGTTGACGCGCCCACCAGAACCCTCGATGCGCGACGCCGCCCCTTGCAGGAAGATCGCGGGACTGACACGCTCGGGGGGGAGTTGGTCGGCGACCTCCTCGCGGAAGAAACGGCCGGCGATCAGGGCGTGATCCACCCAACCGAGTTGCCGCAAGGCCCGCTCGCGCAAACTGCCGCGCAGCGAATCGCCGACGAGCAGGGCGCCGGTCAGCACCGCGGCACCGACCACGACACCGAGGAAGACCGCGAAATTGCCGCGGCGGTGGAATACGAGGTTCCTCAGGAGCAGCCGGCCGAACGTCATGGGGCCCCCTTTTCCGGAGGGGCGAGGGACGAGGGGGGAGGGGCGAGGGAGGTGATTCGCTCCTCGTCCCTCGTCTCTCGTCCCTCGTCCCTCGCCCCTTCTGGTTGCAGGGTGCCGTCGGCCATCTCCATTCGCCGTGGGAACTGTCGCGCCAGTTCGGCGCTGTGCGTGACGACCACAAGAATGCTGTTCGTCTGCCGATACACCGCCAGCAACAACTCACCGATGCCCTGGGCGGTCCGGCGGTCGAGGTTGCCGGTCGGCTCATCGGCGAGCAGCAGCAGGGGACGACGAATCAACGCCCGCGCGATGGCGACGCGCTGGCGTTCGCCGCCGGACAGTTCCGCGGGGCGATGGTCGAGCCGATCCGACAGGCCAACGCGCTGCAGCAACTCGCGCGCCCAGCTTTCCGCCTGACCATCGCGGCTGCCGGCCAGCGTCGGAATCAGGACGTTTTCCAGGACGGAACACTGCGGCAACAGGTGGTGGTCCTGGAAGACGAAGCCGACGTGGCGGTTGCGGAAGTCGGCGAGTTCGCGTTCGGGGAGCGTGAAGGGATCCTTGCCGCCCAGGCGGACGTTGCCGGAAGTGGGCGTGTCGAGGGTGCCGAGGATGTGCAGCAAGGTGCTCTTGCCCGAACCGGACGGCCCCATCACCACGAGCGCCTCACCAGGCCCCAGCGTCAGGTTGACGTCGCGCAGGACGCTCAGCGCGCCGCTGCGCGTCGGATAGTGCTTGCAGAGATGGTCCACTTGAAGGCTCATCGGCGGCGGGTTCACCGGGCGTGGAGGGCGAAGGGCCAACGCGCTGCACGGGCGTAACCTATTGGCTTGGCGGGAGTTCGGCAAGAGAAGGTGACCCCAGCGTGCATCTAACGCACAGGGCACAAGGACTTACGATGAAGCAGTTCGTCGGACCAACCCGGGTTGAAAGGTGACGGTCCTGTTGCCCGTCGCTTGCAATCGAGGTGGCTGGGCGATCTTGTGGACCGCTCATTCCGGGTTGACGGGCGGCGCGTCGGCCTGCAGTTGCCGCAGCAGCGCCTCGCGTTCCTCGGCCGAG
>DASPXY010001011.1:0-6766 GCA_035637055.1 Gemmataceae bacterium
CAGACGACACAACAGCTGCCCCAGCAGTAAGTTGCGTCATCAGACCTCGCGGCCACCGTGGCCACATCGGTGGCCGCGAGGGCCCCCGTTCGCGCTGCGCGACGGCCCAGGTGGCCGCAGGGGGGCGGACAGGATAGTCCCCGCGCTCCGCCAGGGGGCCACTCTCCCGTGAACCGCTCTAGAATAAGGGTAGGCGCCGCACGCCTATCAGCTCTGCGGCCCTTCCCCTCAACCGCGCCGGCAACAGAACTGTCTGCGGACAACGCCGCCGCAATGGCAGTTGGTTCCCATAACAAGCAGGTTTCTCGAGGCGTTCGCCAAACGATCACGTCGGCCGGAATCGACACTTCGTTCTCATCCGCGCTACGGTCCACAGCCGTGCCAGGGCGCACGCCGAGGAAGCCTCGCTGCCCCTTGGCGGAGGAACTTCCTCCGCTTCCTCTTGCGAGGGACCACCTCATGACCTGGCTCCGCTCGCGGACCCGTCGGCGTTCCCCCAAGGCCAGCACGGCCCGCACGTACCGCTTTCGGCCGTTCGTCGAACCGCTCGAAGACCGCCTGGCCCCGGCCGTCTTCACAGTGATCGACACGGGCGACACCGCCGCCGGCGTCGGACTGTTCGGCGACCTGCGCTACTGCCTCACCCGGGCCAACGCCACGCCGGGACTCGACACCATCCAGTTTGCCATCCCTGGAGCAGGCGCGCACACGATCCAGCCCCGGTCGGCTCTGCCTGCCATTACCGACCCGGCCGTGCTGGACGCGACCACGCCGCCCGGCTTTGCCGGCACTCCTGTGATCGAACTGGACGGCAGCCTCGCCGGTCCCGCGAACGGCCTGGTTCTCAGGGCCGGCAATTCCACGGTCCGCGGGTTCGTCATCAACCGGTTCACCGTACCCCAGGGATCCAGCCCCAGCCTCGGCATCTTGAGCATCGGGCCGGGTGGCAACGTGATCCAGGGGAACTACATCGGCACGGACCTCGCCGGCAACGCCGTCTTCGGGACAGGGTCAAGGATCGGCTACGGGATCTGGCTCGCCAACGACAGCAACGTGGTTGGGACGGACGGCGACGGGGTGAACGATGCGGCCGAGGGGAACGTCATCTCGGGGAACTACGCCGGCATCCTGCTCGAAAGCTACCCCGCGGGTTCCTTCGCGGCCAACAACGTGATCGCCGGCAACTTCATCGGCACCGACGCGACCGGCATGCTGGACCTCGGCAACACCCGGATGGGCGTCTTCTTCCTCAACGCCGGCAACGGCAACCGCATCGGCACCAACGCCGACGGCGTCTCGGACGCGGCCGAGCGCAACGTCATCTCCGGCAACGACGAGGCGGGCATCTACCTCGACAGCGACGGCAACGTGGTTGCGGGCAACTACCTCGGCACCAATGCTGCCGGCACCGCTCCCCTGAGCAACGGCAGCGGCGTGGTGATCCAGGCCGGCAGCAACAACACCATCAGCGGCAACCTCCTCTCCGGCAACCGCGTCCGCGGCATCGGAATCATTGGGGTGCCAGGCCCCGCCACGGGGAACGTGGTGGCGGGCAACCTCATCGGGACCGACGTCACCGGCACCATCCCCCTCGGCAACGCCTTCGCCGGGGTTCTCCTGAATACGGGGGCGACGAATAACACCGTCGGCGGCAGCACGGCGGGCGCAGGCAACCTCATCTCCGGCAATGGCCGCTCGGGCATCGACATCTTCGGCAGCGGCACGAGCGGCAATGTGGTCCAGGGCAACTTCATCGGCATCGACGTCTCCGGCACTGCGGCTCTGGGCAACCTGGGTAACGGCGTGCTCCTCACGAATGGGGCCACGAGCAACACCATCGGCGGGACAGCGACCGGGGCGGGCAACGTGATCGCTTTCAACCGCAAGGGTGTCGTGGTCTCCGGCAGTGGGACCACCGGAAACGCCATCCTGGGCAACGCCATCTTCGCCAACGCCGGGCTGGGCATCGATCTCGGCGATGACGGCGTCACGCTCAACGACGCGGCCGGCCACAGCGGGCCAAACAACTACCAGAACTTCCCCGTCCTGACGCAGGTCACGGCTTCCGGCAGTGACCGCACCGTCTTCGGCCACATCCGCGGCACCCCAATACCACTTACCGGATCGAATTCTTCGCTAATGACGCCTACGATCCCGCCGGGTATGGCGAGGGCCAGGTGTATCTCGGCTCCGTGACGGTGACCACGGACGCGAGCGGCTTCGCTTCCTTATCACTGGGGGAGGCGGAGACACACAAGGACCAGAGACGGCGGCCGGCGAGAGCGCAGTGCTCAGCACGAGCGCCACGGTCGTGAGCGACTTCGGCTCCAGCCTCGAGAGCGGTGGCAGTTTCGTCCCGCCGTCTGTCAGCGTCGCGGTCATGGCCCAGGGCCGGACGCCGATCCAGGCAGCGGCGCTGGACGCCGATCGTACCCCGCCGGGGCCAGAGGAACAGTCGATCCTGCAGGCGACCCAGGTGGCAGCCGCCACGCTCGACGGCGATGACAGCGTCCTGCTCGTGGAAGTCCTGCTGCAAGCGAACGCCATCCCGGCGGCGCCGCTCCCGGCCGCTGCGGCCAACGATGAACCCTTGGCCCCCGTCGGCAGGCCAGCCGTGGCTCCGGCGGCGGCACGAGCGGTCCCCGCGGTGGTGCAGGAAGCCGACACCCCCGCCCCACTGACGCAGTTCGTGAAGTGGGTCGTGCTCCCCGCAGCGGTCGTGGTTGCGGGGGTAGTCTGGCTCTGGTCCCACGGCCGCCACGGCCGCCTGGGGAAGCCGGCCAGAGCAGCCTGACCGGCGGTCACGGCTGTGCTTCGGGCCTGGTCTTTCGGCCTTTACCGGAGGGAGTTTCTCCCATGAACAAGTCATCGCAGCGCCCCAACACGAGCGACCGAACTCCCGTGGTCGGCGGCGGCGAGGCTGCGGGCAGGGCGCAGAGCGCCTCCCTGGGAAGTCTCTGGCCCCCGCAGTTGGGAACCGACACCGGCCGCGGCATGCCATCGACCGCAGCGGACAGGCAGGATCTTGGTGGCCTGCCGTTGACCGCGGTCTTGCAACTGGACGAGGTGTGCGGCGAGTTCGAGGGGGCCTGGCAAGCCAGCGACGGCCCCGCGCCGCGGATCGAGCACTTCCTCACCACGGCGCTGGACCAGAGGCGCCAGGCCCAGTTCCGCAGCGCTCGTGAAGAACCCAGGGCCGATGTCATGGAACCCTTGCGTCAAGCCCTCATCCGCGAGTTGGTCCGGATCGACATTGCGTATCGTCGGCGTGCGGGGCAGGCACCCGCCCCGGAGGAGTACCTCGACCGCTTTCCCAGCCTGGACGACGACTGGCTGGCCGCAGCCATTGCGGCCGCGCCCCCCGAGCCACCCTCGGCAGCGGCGGCCGGCAAGTCGGTCACGGGCTCGAGAACCGTGAAGGCCCTGCCGAACGCCGCAGCGCCGCCCTTTCCCCTGCCGGCCCGGTTCGACGACTACGAGCTGCTGGAACTCGTCGCCCGCGGGGGCATGGGGGTCGTGTACAAGGCCAGGCAGCTCAGCCTGGGCCGCATCGTCGCTCTCAAGATGATCCAGCCCGACGTGCCGCTCACCGAGGAGGCCGTGCGGCGCTTCCACCGCGAAGCACGCGCCGCGGCCAACCTGGACCATCCCAATATCCTGCCCATCCACGCCAGCGGCGAGTACGACGGCCGGCCCTTCTTCACCATGACCTACGTCGAGGGGGACAACCTCCGCGAAGTGGTGCGCCGCAGCGGCTTGCCGGCGCCGCAGCAGGTCGCCGACCTGCTGCGGGCCCTGGCCGAGGCGGTCGCCTACGCCCACGGCCAGGGCATCATTCACCGCGACCTCAAGCCGGACAACGTGCTCATTGACCACCAGGGCCGGCCACGCATCACCGACTTCGGCCTGGCGTTCCAGCCCGAAGCGCCCGTGACGGGCGACCACCGCCTGACGCAGACTGGCCAGGTGCTCGGCACGCCAGGCTACATGTCGCCCGAACAGGCCACGGGCCAGCACCAGGCGGTCAGGCCGACAGCGGACGTCTACAGCCTGGGCGGCATTCTCTACTTCCTGCTGACGGGCCACCCGCCGTTCGAGGGGCGCAGCGCGAACGAGGTGTTGCTTCACGTGGTGAGCGACTCACCCAGGCCGCCACGGGAGCTGAACCCCCAGGCGTCCCCGATCCTTGAGACCATCTGCCTGCGCTGCCTGGAGAAGGATCAGGCACAACGGTATCCCTCGGCCGACGCCCTGGCCGCCGGAGGGAGCGCTCTGGCCCGCCGGCACTCTGCAGCCAGACGGATTGACCCGGCAGCGCCGCTCGCGCCTGCGCGGCCAGGCGGCCAGCTCTGGGCAGCCGGTGGGCGGAGGCCCGGCAGGAAGGGGGTCGGGCTTGCTCTCGCCGCGCTGGTCGGCATCACGGCAATTGTGTGGTTGGCGGCCACTTCCTGGGGGCCGGGACCGACCCCCTCGGGCAACGTCCCGCCCGTGGCACCGATCCGAGCACGCGCAGCGACGCCCCCGGAGAAGTTGCGTACGGACTTCGGCCTGGAGGTCAGCATGCTCGGCAAACGGCCGGGCGGCTTCGTTGGGCTGCGGCCGGGCGCCGAGGGGGTTCTCCGGCTGCGAGCGGGCGAGGAGATCAAGTTCCGCGTCAAGGTCGCCGAGGCGGCTTACGTGGGCATTTGGTCGGTCAACGCCGATGGCACTATCGACCAACTCTTCCCCAATGCCCGGGAAAAGAACCACCTCTTCAAGCCAGACGAGGAGTATGTCGTGCCGCAAACGCGCGCCGTGGCCGCGGAGACCGGCGGGCTCGACTGGATCTGGGTCCAGGCCTCGACGAAGCCCTGGGAGCCGGACCAGGGCCAGCGCAAGGGGCCATTCCTCCTCTTCCAGACCGAACGCGAGCAAGATGGCTGGGCGACCAAGCGCAGCATCCGGCTGTCGCCCGAATGGACCCTGGCGGAAGCGGTACTGAAGTTCCGGGTCGAACCGCGCTGAGGAAGGAGGGCGAACTCTCATGAACGTCAACATGCCAGTGATCGGTCGTCTGTTCGTGTTGGCCCTCGCAGTCGCTTTGGGTCCAGGCATGCAGCCCGCGACGGCGCAGCCGTCAGGGCTGTCACTCGCGCAGGCGCTCCAACAGGCCGACGAGTTCTATCAGGCGAACAAGTGGGTCGAGGCGGAGCCGCTGTATCGGCAAGCGCTGAACGCCGCGGAGGGCGCCGATCGTAGGCGCTGCTTCGACCGGCTGCTGACGATCTACGTGCGCGTCGGCCGGCAGGATCAAGCCATTCAGACCGGACTCAAATACGCAGACTGGCTGCGCCGGACCGGGGACCACGTGCGGGCGCGAACGGTGGAACTCGACCTCGGGAAGTGGTATCTCGCTCTGGGGCACTATGCCGACGCCGAGCCACACCTGCGGCGGGCGCTGGCAGACTTCAAGGGCCACCCGCTGCCCCCGGCCCGACAGATCCTGGCCCTGACGTACCTGGCCCTCGCCACGGAAAAGCAGGGCGAGCGGGCGCGGGCGGGGCAAGCCTGGCGGGAGGTCGAGGCGTTCGCTCGCGCCCGGCTTGACGATACCAAACTCGATCTGGCGCTGCGCATCGAGTGCGTCCGCCGCCTGGCGGATAGTGACCGCTTCCAGGGTCGGCCCAAGGAGGCGATCCCACGGCTCGAACAGATCTTGCCGGCCTTCGGCGAACTGAAGAAGCCTGACCCTGTCGGCCAGCGCGACGCCCTGCGCCAGCTGGCCGGCCACCTGACCGCTGCCCGGCGCCATGCCGACGCCGAGAAGTATCTGAAGCAGGCCCGGGCGCTGCACCGGCAGCACGCGGCGGGCGACCTGCTCACCTGCGCCGACCTGTCCGGTGAGCTGGCCGATGTCCTGGAGCGTCAGGGCCGCACCCGCGAGGCCGCGACCCTGCGCCGGGAGGCGGCCTGGGATTATCGGGCCATCCTGGAGGATCCGCGCACTGGCCTGCCCGAAGGGGCGGGAGCGCTGGGGGCCTTCTGGAAGTTGCAGGTGTTGTACCAGCGCACCAGCCAGTACGACCTGGCCTTGAAACTCCTCCAGGACCAGGCCGAGCAGTGGGCTGGCGACCTGCTCGAACCGCGGCTGTACATCGAGTTGGGCCGGCTGCAGGTTCTCCTCGGCGAATATGCCCCGTCACGCCGGCTGCTGGCCGGCGCCGTCGCCGAGTTGGAAAAGCAGTCGCCGCCCAACCTGATCGAGTTGCCCGCTGCTCTGCTCAACCTCGGGGTGGCGGAATTGGCTACCGGCGACCGGGGCAAGGCCAAGGAGCGGGGCGAGCGCTGTCTCAAGGTGTACGAGAAGTACCGCCTGGGCGACGACCTCGTGCTGCTCGAGACATACAACCTGCTGGGCATCTGCGCCGCCCAGGACGGGGACTATGCGAAGGCTATCGATCATTTCCGCGCCGGCGTGGCCCGTTGTGGCTGGCTGGGCTCGCCGGCCGACCCGCAACACGCGAACCTGCTGCTGAACCTCGCCCTGCTGCACAAGGCGCAGGGCGAGTTGGAAAAGTCCCTGGCAGCCTGCCGGGATGCCCGTGCTGTCTACCAGCGTTTCGCCGCGAAGGACGCGCTCGGCTTCGCCGCCCTCGACGCTGCCGCGGCAGCGTTGTTCGCCGCCCGCGCTCGCCTCGAAGAGGCCAACAAGCTGGCCGGCAAGGTGCTGGAGTTGTGTGCGAAGCACAAGATCCACAAAGGCCCGCTGGTACACACGGCCCGCCAC
>DASPXY010001012.1:0-3046 GCA_035637055.1 Gemmataceae bacterium
TGCCGGAGGTGGGCGACATCCGTCTGGTGCCGGTCCCGACAGAGCCGTCCGAGTCGCAGCTGCTGTTGGCTTATACCGATCCCAAGGGGCGTTACGAGTTGCAGCACGCCCGCGAGTGGCAGCTGGCCGGCCGCACCACCGACGAGCACCTGGTGCTGCGCCTGATGGACCGCGGCGAGTTCGTGGCGCAGGCGACGCTGAGTCCGTGGAAGACAACCGAGCCGGGCAAACACCTGACGGGCGACGAGTTCCGCGAGATCATCGCGCAGACGCCGGACTGGCAACTGGAAAAACTGCTGGAGGCCGAGGAGGTCAAGGCGCCGACGAACGGCAACTGGATCTACCGGGTGGCCGCGGAAGGTGTGATGGACGGCGTCGCGGCGCTGCAGTACTTCTACCTGGTGGCCGGGCCGGGCGGCGAGCAGTTGCTGGTCGCGTTCACGATGACCCCAACCCAGGCCCAGAAGCTGGGAACGCGCGATCTGGCGCTGCTGCGCGGCATCGCCTTTCCCGCTGCCGCGACGAGCGAGCGGAAATAAGATGACAAGGTGACAAGGCGACAGGGTGACAAGGTGAAGGGGAACAAAGGCCCTTCACCTTGTCACCCTGTCACCTTGTCACCTTGTCACCCTGGCCGCGGCCTGGAAAGCATCATCGTGGACGAACAGCAACGCGGGCGCATCCGCGACGACCTGCGCGGGTTCTTCAAGGGCGAACTGCTCTTCGACGAGTTGTCGCGCGCCTTGTACAGCACCGACGCCAGCATCTTTCAGGTGACCCCGCTCGGCGTCGCCGTGCCGCGCGATGAGGAAGACGTCCAGGCCCTGGTGCGTTATGCCGCCGAACAACATATCCCGCTTGTGCCGCGCGGCGCCGGCAGCGGCGTTGCCGGCGAGTCGCTCGGCCCCGGCCTGATCCTCGATTTGAGCCGCCATTTCCGCGACATTCTCGACGTCGGCCCCGAGACGATCCGCGTTCAGGCCGGCGTTACCTGCCGCGAACTGAACCTGCGCCTGGCGACCGAGGGCCGTCGCTTCGCACCCGATCCGGCGAGCGCCGATCAGTGTACCGTCGGCGGCATGGTCGCCAACAACGCCTCCGGCGCCCGCGCCCTGCGCTACGGCTACACCCGTGATCATGTCATCGCCCTCCGGTTGATCCTCGATACCGGCGACGCCGTCCTCGCCGGCAAGGAACTCGCGCAACCCTCACCCGCTGGGATGATTTCGGGCGACTCACCCAGCGGAGTACCGCACGGCTCCCTGCCCTCGGGCACTGGCCACCTGCAAGACATCGTCAGCGCGACGGCGGTCCTCCTCGAACAGCACGCCGACGCCATCCGCACCTGTCGCCCGCGTACGCCGTACAACCGTTGCGGCTACCTCCTGCACGACGTTCTTGTCGATGGCGTGGTCGATCTGCCGAAGTTGCTCGCCGGCTCGGAGGGCACGTTAGCGCTGGTGAGCGAGGCCACTTTGCGCACTATTCCTCTCCCTGGTGGGCGCAGCCTGGTCCTGCTCGGTTTTGCCAGCCTTGACGCCGCCCTGCGCGCCGCGCAGCGTACCCTGCCGACTGGCCCGGCCGCCTGCGAGTTGATCGATCGTCGATTGCTGAGTCTGGCGCGCGGCAGCGACGCCGGCGGGGTGGCGAGCCTGATTCCCCCTGCGGCCGAGGCCGTTCTGCTCGTCGAGTACGAGACCGACACCTACCGCGAGGCGCGCGACGCGGCGCTGCAACTCGCGGAGCGCCTCTATCGCACCGAACGGCTGGCGCTGCACGCCGTCCCCGCGTTCGAGGCCGCGGACATCGATCGGTTCTGGCACCTGCGCGAGGTGGCCCTGCCGAGTCTCTACGGGCTGCGCGGCGGCGCTCAGCCGGTGGCATTCATCGAGGACGTCGGCGTGCCGACCGACGAGTTGGCTGGCTATCTGCACCGCGTTCAGGAAGTGCTCAAGGAGCACGAGACGACGGCGTCGTTCATGGTTCACGCTGGCACCGGGCAAGTCCACACGCGGCCGTTCCTCGACCTGCGCCGGCCCGAGCACGTCTCGCGCCTGGCCGCCATCGCCGAGAAGGTCCACGGGTTGGCGCTACAGATGGGCGGCACAGTTAGCACGCAGCATGGCACCGGCCTGGCGCGGACGCCGTGGGTGGCACGGCAGTACGGTCCGCTCTACCCGGCCTTGCGTCAGCTCAAGACTATTTTCGATCCGCATAATCTGTTTAACCCCGGCAAGATCGTCGATCCCGACGCCGGGCAATCGACGTGGCCGTTGCGCCGGCTGCCTCCGGCGGAGATGCCGGAGTCGAAGTGGCTGCTGCGCTGGCAAGCCGACGAGGTACGTAGCGAGAGCCTGAGCTGCAACGGTTGCGGTCAGTGCCGTAGCGGCGGTCCGCCACAGCGGATGTGCCCGATCTTCTATGCGACTCATGACGAGGCCGCCTCGCCGCGGGCCAAGGCGAACTTGCTACGGCATCTCATGCAGGACAAAACCGATCCGCGACAGTTAGCGCCCGACGAGGTGCGGGCGGTGGCCGATCTGTGCGTCAACTGCAAGATGTGTGCGATCGAGTGTCCGGCTCATGTCAACGTGCCGAAACTGATGCTGGAGGCGAAGGCCGCGAACGTCGCCGAGTACGGCCTGGACTGGAAGGACTGGTTCCTGGCGCGGACGGAAGGCATTGCGCGTGTGGCCGGTGCTTTTTCGCTGATCGTCAACGCCGCCCTGGGCAGCCCGGTCGTGCGCTGGGTGCTGGAGAAGCTGTTCGGCCTGTCGCGCAAGCGTCGGTTGCCGCGCTTTGCCCTGCGGAGTTTCCTGCGGCGGGCGCAGCGGTGGGGGCTGACGCGCCGGCCGCGCTCGGACCGGCCGCGCGTGGCGTACTTCGTGGACGTGTTTGCGAACCACAACGATCCGCAGATCGGCGAGGCGGTCGTGGCGGTGCTGCGGCACAATGGCATCGACGTGTACGTCCCGCCGGGGCAGCGCGGCTGCGGCATGGCGGCTCTGGCTCACGGCGATATCGAGACGGCCCGCGACATTGCCGA
>DASPXY010001013.1:0-3806 GCA_035637055.1 Gemmataceae bacterium
TCAGGACAGGACCGTTGTTGCGGAACCACTCTTCGACGGTGACCCGCGCGACACGCCCGCTGATGCTGACCTGCACGGCACTGCGGAGGCGCTCGATTGGCCCGTTCGGGACTTGCGGAACCGGCCGCACAGGGTCGATCCAACCCTGAGCACGGACGGGGGACGACAGGGCGCTAAGGAGGGCGGCAGCTCCTAGCATGCGACGGATCAGCATGGGTACACCTGGTTAGGGACGCCATGAGAGACGCGTGCCCAGACAGGAGTTGCACAGACGGCGAAGTTGCAAAGTGGCTTCAGGCTCTAAGCTCAAAGCTTGCAGCCACTTCGTAACTTCGCTGTCTGCGCAACTATTCTACGAGTCTGGGAGCCTATCCTACCGCACACTGGTTGGGGCCGGATTCCAGTACCTCTGCATCCGCCTCTGACACGTCGATCAGGCCGAGGTTCGTCTCTTTGATGGTTCGGTAGGCGTCTGGAAAGGCCGTCACATGATCCGCGATCCACTTCAGAAACACTGGCTCATCCTGGATCGCGGCAACGGCGTTGGTAGCGGCGATCACATCGAAACGGGCGGCGATTGCGCGATCGGCGCGGCGCTCGCCTTCGCTGGCGTAGTGGGCCGGCAGGACCAGCAGATCCCCGGGCCACTTCTGGCGCACACGCTCCAGACTGTGCCACAGGAGTTTGGCCCACGACTCGGAATGGCCCGCGAGGTCCGGCCGGCCAACCGACTTCACGAACAGGAAATCTCCGGTGAGGGCCAGGCCGTCGTCGGCGAGCAGCGCGATACTGCCGAGGGTGTGACCGGGCACGTGTGCTGCGCGTAGTGTGGCGCGCCCAAACACGATGGTATCGCCGTCGCCGAGTGCTTGATAGGTCAGTTTACCGGGCGTCTGGTCGTATGGAGAAACGGCGTCATCGGGATGGAGGAAATACGGCACATGCCAGCGGGCCGCAGCGGCGCGCGCGCCGCTCAAGTAGTCGGCATGGATGTGCGTATCGACCACGGCCGCGGGCGTCGCGCGCAGCTCCGTTAGCAGCACGTCGTAGCGCTCGAGGTGCCGGCCGGGATCCACGACGACCGCGTCACCATCACTCACCAGGACATAACTCAGCGCTCCTTTACCGACTCGATCGAGTTGCACCACGTGCGCCAGGGAAGGCGTGGGGGACAGTCGCCGGGCGACGTAGACGGATTCCCAGGCAGCCATGCCGCCGATGACCGAGTACGCCTCGTAGCCGCGCTCGCGCAGAAATGCGGTCGCCTTCTTGCTCGAATTGCCGTGCCCGCAGACGACCGCGATCGGCCGTGTAGCGTCCAACTGGAGCGCGCTGACATCGGGCAGGGCGAAGAGCTTGGAGTTCGGCTGCGCATGGAAATCGAGTTCGGACGCGAGCGCAATGTGGCCGCGTTCGACCTTGTCCGGCGCGCGGACGTCGAGGACCTGCACAGGCTCCCCACGGTCGAGCCGCTCGGCGAGTTCCTGCGGCGGGATCTGGGGGATTGGAGAATCAGTCATCGGAGTTGGCCGCGCAGTTCAGGGCATCGCCAATGTAACGCCGACTTGAACGCTGACCGTGTTTATCGCCGGGAATCCAAGGTCCCTGTCCTGCTGCATCATCAGGTAATTCAGTTCCACACGGCTGCCCAGCGTCGGCGTGATCGGGAATCGATATCCAACGCCGAGATTCCCGCCCGGGACCGTTTTCGCCTCGGTGCCGCTTCCTTTGAGGAAGACAAGATTGCCGCCCGCCGCGGCGTACACGCCGCCGATCAACGTGCCAATGGCGCGCAGCGAGAGATTCGCGTCAAACAGAGTCAGCCCTTGGCTCTGCAGCCGGTGCAAGTCGAAGCCCGGCTCGAGATCAATCCGGTCGGTAATCGGGAAGATGGCAAAGATACTGGGCGGCCCGGCGGGCGTACTCAGGAGGGTGAAGGTGGCTCCCATGCCGGGCAACGCGAAACTGTTCGCATCGGCTCCACCGACGGCATGCGCGTGACTGTATCCTCCTTGTATCCCGAGCTTCCGTTGCCGCGACACCCGGCCTTCGGGGCTCCTGGACCCGACTGCGCCCCGGTGCACGCTCTTCGAGATCCCGAGCATGACGGCGTACGCGTTGACCGGCGACAATTGGTCGCCCTTTGCCATGAACAGGGCGCTTGCCTCGAGACGGCCTTGGAGCCCGTTCCGCAACCGAAAACGATAACCCACGGCAGTCTGGAAACCGAGGCGGCTGTCGCTTCGATCGTTGATTTTGGCCCAATTGAGTGTGCCACCGGCTGCGATGTACGCGTTGGAGGCAATCGCGACGTCGGCGCGCCCGCCAAGCGTCAAGAACGTGATATTTCCAAACAGTGAAAGTGCGTCATCCTTCAGGGCGCCGAACGACGTTTCGATCGCGAGTTGCCGCGTTGCGGGCAGGATGACGAACAAGGAGGCGTTCGTAGGAGCAAGACCGAACAGGTCTCCGGGTGCGCCGAGGAGATCGATCTGATCGGAAGTGGACGTGCCCGCTGGTTTGATGCGGGTATACCCCCCTTGAATCCCGACTTCGCTGGTCCAGCTCTGTGAGGCGGCCGTCGACAACGTCACCGTCAGCAGTGCCAGGACTACCAGGGGGAGCCTCACGTAATGCCTCCGCAGAAATGCCGTTGCCTTCTTGCTCGGGTAGTGTCGTCCCGCTCGGCGAAAAACGCAACGGCCCCCGTTGTCGGAGGCCGCGCAGGGTGCGGTGGATCTGTGCTCCTATTTGAGGGGCATCGTGACCCCGAACATCACTCCGAGCGTGTTGGCTGACGTGAGGCCGAGTTTCGTGTTTTTCCCAAACATTGTGTAATTCATTTCGACGCGGCCATCCAGCGCGGCGACGAAGGGGAAGCGATAGCCCCAGCCCAGGTTCAACCCCGTGCGAGTCCCCGCATTGGCGCCGGTTGATTTGATGTGATGAAGATTGCCACCCAGGGCGCCGTACCACCCCGCATGCACCGCATAGTCGAGCCGGACGGACAGATTGCCACTGAAATCTGTTTGCCCGCTCTCCTGGAACCGGTGAATATCGATTGCTGGCTCAACCGCAATCTTGTTCCCGATAGGAATGACGGCGAAGACGGTTGGAGGCAGCGTCACTTCGCTCGCCAGGATCGGGCCGAGTCCGCCTCCATAACCGGGAATGGCGAACGCCGTGAGTGAGCCGCCGCCCACCAAGTGCACATTGGCGTATCCACCGGCAATGCCCAATTGCGGGGTCCAGGCGCGCCGCGAGGGTGCGCGCGATGGTGCGGTCGACGCGCGGGCTACGCGCCCGCGACTCGCCACCGTGGATACACCGAGCAACACCGAGTACGCGTCCAATGCTGCCGCATTCTGCGCATTCCCGAAGAAGGTCGTACGGGCCTCGAGCCGCGAATTGAGGGTCCGGCTCAGCCGATACCGATAGCCGAGGGCCGCCTGGACGCCGAGCTGCGTTTCGTTCGCTCCCACGCCGTTGTTGTAAGTGAGCGCGCCACCCGCGGCGGCGTAGAAGTTTCGCGTCAGCGCGTAATCACCACGGACGCCCAAGCTCAGTAGCGTGACGCTTACGCCGGACGAGAATTGCGAAGCCGCAACGTCCGTTTCGACAGCAAGCTTCTGCGTCCAAGGAATGGTGACGTACAGACCCGCCGCAGATGGGACGAGGGACCCGAGGTTGAAACCCGGAAGACTGAAGGCATCAGTTGGATCGGCACCGGTGCCGGCGGCCACGAGGCGTGTGAAACCACCTTGGATTCCGAACTCGGTTTGCCAGGACCCCTGTGCCTGCGCGCT
>DASPXY010001014.1:0-3477 GCA_035637055.1 Gemmataceae bacterium
TCCTGGCCGACGACCTCGGCTGGACCGATCTCGGCTGTCAGGGATCGAAATACTACGAAACTCCGAACATCGACCGCCTCGCCGCCAGTGGTCTGCGTTTCACGAGCCACTATCACAGCCAGAACTGCGCCCCGACGCGGGCCTGTCTCATGACCGGCCAGTACGCCCCACGCACCGGAGTTTATACGGTCGGCACGCTGGAACGCGGCCTGGCGAAGGATCGCAAAATGGTCGTCCCCGAGAACGTCGTCAACCTGCCGCTCGACCGCCGGACCGTCGCCGACGCCCTCAAGGGGGGCGGTTATGTGACGGGCATCTTCGGCAAGTGGCACCTCGGCCAGAAGGGCGACTACCACCCCGGCAAGCGCGGCTTCGACGAGGCGATCACGACGATGGGCAAGCACTTCGACTTCGTCACGCAGCCGCCCGTCGATTATCCCAAGGGCATTTACCTGGCCGACTGGCTTACGGATCGGGCGGTGGATTTCATCGAGCGGCACAAGAACGAGCCGTTCTTTCTCTACGTCTCGCACTTTGGCGTGCATAGTCCGTTCCACGCCAAGAAGGAGTTGATCGCGCGCTTCCAGAAGAAGGCGCCCGTGGGAGAGCACCGCGATCCGGTCTATGCCGCCATGATCGCCAGCATCGACGAAAGCGTCGGCCGCATCCTCGCGAAGCTCGATGAGCTGAACCTGGCCGAGGACACGATCGTGATCTTCGCCAGCGACAATGGCGGCGTCGGCGGCTATGCCGAAATCGGCGGCCGCGGCGTGACCTCGAATGCTCCTTTAAGGGGCGGTAAAGGGATGCTTTACGAGGGTGGCGTGCGCGTCCCGTTCATCGTTCGCTGGCCGCGACGGACCAAGGGCGGCAGCGTATGCCACGAGCCGACCGCCCACGTCGATATCTTCCCGACATTTCTGGACATGGCCGGCGTGAAGGAACGACCGAAGCAGCCGCTCGACGGCGTCAGCCTCGTGCCGCTGCTCAGCGAACCCGCCGCGAAACTTCCCCGCGAGGCCATCTACGCCCACTTCCCCGGCTACCTCGAAGGCTACGCCACGAAGCAATGGCGGACTGCGCCGGTCGGCTTCATCCGTGCGGGCGACTGGAAGTTGATGGAGTTCTACGAGGACGGCCGGCTGGAGCTGTATAACCTGAAAGACGATCTCGGCGAGAAGAACAACCTCGCGGCGAAGATGCCCGAGAAGGCGCGCGAGCTGCGCGGCAAGCTGGCGGCGTGGCGGCAGGAGCTGAAGGCCGCGATGCCGCGTCTGCGCGTCGAGGGCGACCCGCCCGGCAAGGACACCAAGAAGGGTAAGAAGACCGGTGCCCTATCGTCGCAGCCACTCGCGGCAGAGCGCTGGGATCTAGCCCTGCTGGGCCTGCCGTGGGATTGTGAGGCGACGGCGCTTGAGCGCTCCGACAGCGTGCCTTATGATGAGGGTGTTGGCTTGTCCTGGAGAACACCCCGATGGCCGATACTGTCTCGACCCTGACGCCCGAACTGATCGCACGGCGCGACCGCCTGCTGGAGACCCTGCGCGGCCTGGGTCGGGTTGCCGTCGCGTTCAGCGGCGGTATCGACAGTACCGTGGTGGCGCAAGCTGCTTTCCTCGCCCTCGGGGACCGCGCCGTTGCCGTCACCGCCGACAGCCCGAGTGTGCCGCGGGCCGAGATTGAGGAGGCGGTCGCGCTCGCGCGCCGCATCGGCATCCGTCATCGTCTCGTCGCCACAGACGAGTTTAGCGATCCGGATTATGTTCGCAACGACGGCACGCGCTGCTACCACTGCAAGAGCGAGTTATACGATCGCATCGAGACCTTACTGCCTCAGTTGGAAGCCGAGGTGATTTGTAGCGGAGCTAACCTCGACGACCTGGGCGACTATCGCCCGGGCCTGACAGCTGCCGCGGAACATGCCGTGCGCCACCCGCTGCAGGAGGCGGGTTTCCGCAAGGCGGACGTGCGCGCCCTGGCTCAGGCCTGGGGCCTGCCGACGTGGGACAAGCCCGCCTCGCCGTGCCTGTCGAGCCGCCTGGCCCCGGGAGTGCAGGTCACGCCCGAGCGCACCGCCCGCGTCGAGGCGGCCGAGGCGTACCTGAAGGCACTTGGCCTGCGCGAGCTGCGGGTGCGGCTCCATGAGGGCGAACTGGCCCGTATCGAGGTTCCGCTCGCCGAGTTGCCGCGCCTGGTTGAGCCTGGCGTGAGCGCCGCCCTGGTGCATCATTTGAAAGGGCTGGGGTTCCGCTTCGTGACGCTCGACCTGGAGGGGTTCCGCAGTGGCAGCCTGAACACGCTCGTCAGTCTGGAGAACAAACGGTTATTCACACAGGTATAAAGCCCACGGGTTGCCACCCGTGGGCTTTGGGGAGAGCCCAACACCCATGACACCGCTTTCCGCTCCGAAGGCCCTGGATGCCTATTTCCTCGAAGCCCGCTCCAAGCTGCTTGACCTGGCCGCGATCCTCGACCGGATCGGCCGCGGCACAGGCGACACCGCCCAGGAAGATCCGCGCCTGGACAGGATTCGCCAGGCGCTGGAGGTGCTGCACGATGAGAGCAGCGGTCGCGCCGAACGCATTCAGCAGATTTTCTCTCTCGATTATGACCCGAAGTGGAAATTGCCCCAGCCGCGCTGACCAGTGCAGCAACAAGGGGCCTCTTGTTTGTAGTCCCGCCTTCAGGCGGAACATGCCTTGCCGCCTGAAGGCGGGACTACGAACAGGACGTCGCTTGCACTGGCATTCGGCTTGCCGGGGTTGCGCTCGACATGGTCAGAGCAGGCGCAGCGCTTCCTGCGCCGTCGGCTGCGGCGACTCACCGCCGCTGGCGGCGAGAACCCACACGTCCTCAATGCTCCACAGGCGGAACCCGCCCCGGAAGGCGGTCAGGTTGTGCCCGCGGCGAGCACCGGGGGGTAGATCCTTGACGTTCTTGGCATTGCCTCCGCCGATCACGACATAGTCCACCACAAAGGCCCCCATCAGGGCCGTGACGGTGGTGTTGACGGCCTTGCGCCACTCGGCCTTGCCCAGCCGCTCCAGGCCGCGCCGCCCCAGGACTTCGCTAAGCCTCCTTTCGCCGTCGTAGAGCAGCCGCCCCAGTTCGAGCGGGACAATGACACTGCCGGTAATGAGCGCCGAGCCCAGGCCGGTGCCCAGGCCGAGAAACAGCATGCGTCCGCCCTCGTAACTGCCCAGCGCCTGCATGGCGGCGTCGTTGATCATCTTGACTGGCTTGCCGAAGGCGGCGGCGAAGTCGAAGCCGACCCATCCCGATCCCAGGTTCCCCGGCTCCGAGCGCGGGCCCTGGAAGCCGACCAGCCCGGGATAGCCAAGCGAGAGCGCTTCGTACTCCCACCCTTCCGCGAGCGCCTGGACGGTCTCGACCAACTTGGCGGGCGTGAAGCCCTTGCCCGTGGGCGCCTTGCGGGCCTCTGTCTGTCCGGTCGCCAGGATCTTGACCTTGGTCCCC
>DASPXY010001015.1:0-3436 GCA_035637055.1 Gemmataceae bacterium
CCACGACGAGGTCCGTCGGCTTGAAACCGTAAGGATCGTTCGGGGCGCCGCTGGCGAACTCGATCTCCTTGAGCGGTGGGAAGGAACTGCCGCGGCGCTCAGGCTGATAGCGCACCACCGAGCGGCCCCATTCGCAGAAGAAGAGATTGCGGCGGTACTCGGGCGGAAACTGCCGTTCGAGGTAGCAGACCCCGCCAGCCGACGATCCGAGGCCCAGGTCGGCCAGCGGCGGCAGGGCCTCGTCGGGCCGCTCCCAGTACAGGTACGGGTAGCCGTGGTCCGCCCCGAAAAAGCTGTGACAAACGCGAACCTTGTACTCGCCGCCGTCGTTCTCGTTATCGCGGACGAAGGCGTTCAGATCTTCGTCGAGGGCGACGTCGTAGATGTTGCGCAGGCCAGTCGCAAAGACGTGGAAGTCGCGGCCGTCGGGGCGACAGCGCAAAATCCCACCGCCTTCAAACACCAGCCGATCGCCCTCCGGTCGCCGCACGTCGCAACCGCGGTCGCCCAGCGCCAGGTAGAGCCAGCCGTCGTGGCCGGCGACGACACCATTGGCATTGTGCAAACGGATCTGGTCTTTCTCGGGCGGCAGACCCAGCCCAATCAGCAGGTCGCGGCGCTCGTCGGCCTTGCCGGTGCCCTTGGTGTCGCGCAGGGCCGTCAGGTACGGCGCGTGCATGACGTACACCGTGCCTTGATGATACGCGAGGCCCTGAATGGAGTTGAAACCGGAGGCGAAAACGGTCGATTTATCTGCGTAACCATCGCCATCGGTGTCTTCGATCAGTCGTATCTCATCGCGGCGGACGATGTCAGTGCCGAGACCGGTCATGTAATCCACGGCGACAAGGAGCGAGCCGGGCCGCGGGCCAGCGGCGATCACCGAGGGATACTCAATCAGCGGATCGCAGGCGAAGAGGGTGGCCTGGAAGCCCGGCGGCACGCGCAGCGGCGGAAAGCGTTTCTCCGTCTGCGGTCCGGTCGGAACCGGCTGCCCTCCCGACGGGGACAGCGACGCGAGCAGAAGCCCGCCGATTGCCAGGAAGTAGCCGCCGACACGCACGTATCGCATGGTGACACCGCAACGAGTTCGATCCGGGGGTGCCGGTTCTGGGGACCTGATCGGCAGGAACCGCTCACGCCTATCGTAGCGGCGGCGACCGTCTGGGACATCAAGTCCTTCCTCTAATGGGCAAGGTCGCACGGTGCTGTGATGTGTACCACGACCTTGTGGGCGCATTCGGGCCTTGCATTGGTTGGTTGTATTCGTCATAAGGTCAGTAAAAATATATCCTTGCGCACACTGATGCCAACAAGGATGGACCTCCAAGGGTGAGTATACACCCTTAACTCCGTGTCCACCATTCGTGGGGAGGTCCATCATGACGTGTCCAACCTGTGTCCAGCACAATTGCAAGTGCTGCGGATGGGTGGCCAGCGCGCGCCAGATGTTGGGGATGAAGTTGATCTTCTTCGTTTCCTTGATGTCTCGAAACACTTCCTGGACGATGGGGTTCGGGTCGTTTTCGTCCACTAGTGGGTCAGTTGCCTCGCTCGTGGCCATTCTTGGTCACCGCCCGATTGTCACAAACGGCTGACAGGAAAGGCCATGCAACAAGGTCGATTATGGCTGCGCCCAACGCAACTGACCCACTAGTTTCACGGTCGGCATGACTTCCTCTCCCGTCGCATCAGCCAAGTTGGATGATTTTCTTGCACGGATCCTGTGGGTTTTCCGGGTGTCCGGCGCACCAAAACGCCAGGAGAGCATTCTATGTAGATCCTTGCGATATCCCGCCGGATTCGGTACATTACCTCATATTCCATCCCATTGCCCGTGCCTGCCGCAGTCCCTGGCCGCCGAGGTTTTCACCCATGCCGACTATCCCCGGACCGCTCTCGGGTTCTGGTGACCGCATCTCTCGCCGTAGTTGGCTGCGCATCGGCGGACTCGCCCTCGGAGGACTGGCGCTGCCCGACATCCTGCGGGCGGAGGCAGTGGCACGGTCAGGAGACCGTGCCACAACAGCAGGCAACCCGGCCAAGGGCATCATCATGGTGCTGTTGCCGGGTGGGCCGACCCACCTGGACACGTTCGACCCGAAACCGGACGCCCCGGCCGAAATCCGCGGCGAGTTTCGACCCATCCCCACGAACGTTCCGGGCATCGACCTCTGCGAACACCTGCCCCGCCTGGCGCGCATGGCGGACAAACTGGCGGTCATTCGCTCGCTCGTTGGTTTCCGCGACGATCACAACACGCACTGGTGCTCGACCGGTTGGGAGTCGCATCCGGCCATGGATTCCTCGCCGGCCGTGCCGGGGTTTCCGCCGGGAGACTGGCCTTCCCTTGGGGCGGTGCTGAGTCGAACGCTCGGCCCGCAGGTGCCCGGGGTGCCGCCGTGTATCGATTTGACCCCCGTGGACGCCGACGCGCGCTTCATCCTGCGCACACCGCCAGGCCAGCCCGGGTACCTTGGGGTAGCACATGCCGGCTTTGAAGTTCAGGCCGTCGATCGCCGGAACATCATGCTCAACGGCGTGGATCCCCGTCGCCTCGCCAACCGCCGGGCGATGCTGGCCGGCTTCGATGGTTTTCGCCGGCAGGCCGATGCGCTCGGAGTCGCGCAGGGGATCGACACGTTTCAGCAACAGGCTTTCGAGGTGCTCACCTCGTCGCGCCTGGCCAACGCGCTCGACCTCAGCCGTGAAGATGGGCGCGTCCGCAGCCGTTACGGGCTGGATCGCGAGTACCCGGACGAGCGTGAGGGGAAGCACTACCTGGATCAATTCTTGCTGGCCCGGCGCGTGATCGAGGCCGGCGCCCGCTGCGTCACGCTGGCGTTCACGCGCTGGCCGTTCGGCCGCGTCCTTCGCGGCGACCACAACTGGGACTGGCATCGCGATCTCTTCCCGGCGGCTCGGGGAACTCTGCCCTTGCTCGATCTTGGATTGTCGGCATTAATCCAGGATCTCGACCAGCGCGGCATGCTGAACGATGTCGCCATCGTTGTTTGGGGCGAGTTCGGCCGTACGCCGCGAATCAACCGCAACGGCGGCCGCGACCACTGGCCGCGAGTGTGCAGTGCGCTGGTGGCAGGCGGGGGAATGCGCTGCGGACAGGTGCTCGGCTCGACGAACCGCTGGGGCGAGGAGCCGCGCACCCGGCCGGTGCATTTTCGCGAGGTTTTCGCCACGCTCTACCAGCGCCTGGGAATTAACGTCGCCACGACGCAATTCACCGATCTCGCGGGTCGTCCGCAGTACCTCGTGGGCGATCATCGGCCAGTCCCGGAACTGATTGGCTAACGCGGCCTTTGTCGAACCCTGGAGCGCGGGCGTCCCGCCCGCATTGAGGAATGTCCTCAATGCGGGCGGGACGCCCGCGCTCCAGCGTTACCACCCTGCACTAGCGCAACCCACCCGAGATGTAGAA
>DASPXY010001016.1:0-8504 GCA_035637055.1 Gemmataceae bacterium
GAACGCCGACCGGGAGACGCAAACTGCGGCGGTACCTGCGCGCGGCGCTGCCGCGCGAGTACCGCCCGGCCGGGTAAAAACCTGAAGAAACGCATAACAAGATCCAACGGAGCGCAACTTCAGAGCTGGCGCTTCGGGCTCCCAGAACCGTATCAATCGCCGAGCGCGTGAATGGTGTTATGCACGACGCCCTGCACCACGGCGCCATCCGCGGCCCTGACCGCATAGGCGATCTCCATGCACCACGTCGGCCGCAAACCGGCGATCTCCAGCGTGACCCGCTTGCCGTCCGGCGAAACCTTCACCCCCGTCACCTGCGCCGGCTTCTCGTCGTAGTGCTTCGAGCCGTAGGCCGCCGAGCGTTTGAGGGACCACGTCTTGACCGCATAATTCTTTGGGTCACTGGCCGCCTTGTGATCGAGTGCGCCGCTGAAGGTGAGGACCATGCCGCCCTTCCTCGCATTCAGGCCCACCGGGAGATGTACAGGCTTCCCCGTGTAGCGGACGCGGTAGAAACCGCCGGGCTGCGTCTGGTTCCCGGCCCAGGCGAACATGCCGCAGCAGTAGAGTTGCCCATCTCCCGGGTGGTGGAAGCGACCGCGCATCACGCCTGTCGGAAACTGCGGCAACGGCAGTGTACACATCCCCCCCTGCACCACGCCGCCGACCTTCTCGTGCGGCACTATGTGTACCTTGCCGTAGCCGTAGGAGAAATTGAGCAGCGACCCCTTCAACGGTCCCCAGCCGTCCCCGGTCACCCACAATAGTTCCGACGGCGAGCGATCGAAAGCGTTGGTGATCCAGCACACCGGCTGCTTCATCGCTGCGTCTGACGGATCGGTCACGTCGTGGTAGCCCCAGAAATTCCCGTGGTAGTCGCCGGGCTGGACGAGGTTGATGCGATTCTTCGGCAGCCAGAACCCTTCCTGATCCGTGAGGAAAAACGTGCCGTCGGGATTGACGCAGACGCCGTTGGGGGCGCGGAAGCCCGTCGCCAGGATGTCCGTGCGGGCGCCATCCTTGCTGACGCGCAGCAGCGTCCCGTGGTGCGGCACCAGCGCCTTGAGCGCATGGCGGGCGGCCCGGGCGTAATAGAAATTGCCGTCCGCGTCGGTCTGCAACCCCATCGCGAACTCATGGAAATGCTCCGTGACCTGGTGATCGTTGTTGAAACACTCGTAGAAGTCCGTCTCGCCGTCGCCGTTGAGGTCGTGGAGGATTACGATCTGATCGCGACAGCAAATGTGGACTTTGTCCCGGACGATCTTCAAGCCGAGCGGCTGAAACAGGCCCGAGGCGATGCGCTGCCAGGTCAGTGTAGCCGACTCGCTCCGCGAGTCGGGGTTCCGCTCACGGAGTGAGCGGACTACTTTGTCGATGCCTCCGACCAGCCAGACGTCGCCGTCCCAGGTGCAGACGGCAGCGCGGCGACCGTCGGCGAAGAAGTCGAAGCCGGTCAGCCGCAGCTGGCAGTTCCAGGGATTGCTCGTCGGATGGGTCAGCACATCAATCGCGAACGCCTGGGTGTCGCCGCCGATGATGGCCCTGGTCTGCAAGACCTCCGACCAGCGCCGCGGACCGCCCTTCGTGAACGGCTCCAGCGAGCCGGGCGGCGGCGAGGTCTTCGCAAAGGTCCGCAGACTGTCGCGATCCCCGTCGGACAACAGCAGTTTCAGGGCGACCGGCGTGGCGGCAGCCGGGATGCGCAGCAGCGTGTAACCATCCTGTTCCACCAACGCCGCCTCGTCGCCGACGAGGCCGACGGCCGTTCCGACCGGGGCCACGCGCATCAGCAGGTCGCGCGCGGATTTGCTGACGTTCAAGGTGCGCGTGTAGGCGATCTGCGCGCCCGGCAACAATTCGTAAGCGGGCATTTCCAAAATCTGCGCGCTGCCGACGGTATACGCGAGGATGACCTGGTTGCCGTAGTGATATAACCCCCGATACTGCGCCCAGGCCCGCGGCAGCGGACCGTAGGGTTTGCCGTCCCGGCCGCGCAGGCGCGGATCCTCGAAGCGGCCGGTGTCCGGGTTCGCCCAGCCGGGACCGACCGGGTTGGCAAAGCACACCTGACCCACGACCCGAGGGTGGACCTGGTGCCTGCCATTGAAGTTGATGCCATTCCAGTCGATGAACCCCGCGCCGCTCCAGGCCGCCGCGACGCGCAGGGTATCGTGATCGAACAGTAGCCAGTGCCGGCCGCGCGACACGCCGCCCGGCCCGGCGTCCAGGCGCACTGCAATCCCCTTGTAGGCGAAGTTCCCCTGCGTGCCGACTTCGAGAGTCGCCATCAGGCTCGGACCGTAGTTCATGCTCACCCACGGCTCGATGTTCGACGGCTTCGGCCCGCGACTCGTTCCTTTCGGCAAGCCGGCCAGGTAGGCCGCATCTACCTTCGCATATTGCCGTGGGTTGTGCGGTTTGAGGTAGGCTTCGCGAAGGTAGTGGATCACGTCGTATTTCTGCTGCGGCACCATCCACGTCTGCGGCGTCATCATCCCGTAACCGTGCGTCAGCGTCTGGTACATACGCCAGGGGTCCGATCCGTTCTTGAACGTGCCCTCCGCGAAACGCAACGAGGTTGGCATCGAGCCTGGCGGCTCCCTGGTGCCGTGGCAGTTGGCGCAGACGCGCAGATAGATCGCTTCACCTCGCTTGAAACTCTGGCCGTCGAGGGAGCGGAGCAGACCGGCGTGGTCGAGGTCGCGTTCGTACTCCGGCAGCGGCGGCGGGGCGAACAGCGACTCGGCGGGGCGGAGCTGGCGGGCACGCTCAGGCCCCTTGTCGGCGATCTCCAGCAGGTAGCACAACAGATCAAGAAACTCCTGACGCCCCGACAGGACATTGACGAGCCCCTCCGGCATCAGCGACGGCCCCTTGTTCGTGCGCGCCTCGATGTCCTGCCTGGGGATCGTGATCGTCTTGCCCTCCTGCGCGGCGTCGCGCAACACGACGGCGTTGGCGCGTTCCTCGGCCAACAGGCCAGTCACCAACTGGCCGGCCTTGGTGGTGATGGTGACGGTCTCAAAGCCCTTCTTGATGACCTTCGACGGCAACAGGACCGACTCGACGAGGTAGGCATCGGTGGCTTCCTTGCCGGTTGCGGCGAGGTCGGGACCGAGGCGGACGCGGTTCTCCCCTGCCGTATGGCAGCGCGTACAGAGCAGATCCGGACGGTAGAAGACCAGGGCGCCGCGGTGGGCGTCGCCCAGCGTGCGCGCCGCTTTCGCCAGCACCGCGGGGTCTTCCTTCGCAAGCTGTTGCTGCAGCGTCGGTGTTGGATCCCCGGCAACGGCTGGGCGTGCGCCGCTAAGCAGGACAAGCCCCAGGAGAATCGTCATCCAAAAACCGTTCCGCCGCACCATGATTGCTGACTACCTGTTGGACTGTTGCCGGTCATGCGCACACGCGGTGCAGTGTATCCGCTGCCGGCTGACCGTGCCATTGTCCTTTTCGCGGCGATGTTCCTCGCTGCCTTCACCCGGTCCGGTTTCCGTTTGACCTGGCCGTACCGCTCGTGCGATGATTGCTCCTGCGGACGATGCCTCAAAGGCACCATTTGGGAGAGAGTATCGGTCATGCATGCGGGACACGATAGCATTCGTGCGGCGCTCGACCGGCGAGCGTTCCTGGTCGCCAGCGGCATCGGCTTCTGCGGGCTCCATCTGCCGGCCTTGCTCGGGGCCAGCCAACCGACGCCCACGCCCCCGCGCCGGCGTGTGGCCCGTTCGACCATCCTCGTCTGGCTGAGCGGCGGCGCTTCGCACATCGACACCTGGGACATGAAGCCCGACGCGCCGGTGGAATACCGCGGCGAGTTTCGATCCGTCCCGACCTCGGCCGCTGGCGTGCGGCTGTGTGAGCACCTGCCGCGGTTGGGCCAGCAGGCGCACCACCTCGCCATCGTCCGCTCGCTGGGGCACTACGGCCGCGGCACCGGCGACCATCACGCCGGCTACTACTACAACCTGACCGGCCACGAGCCCGACCCGTCGTTCCGCGCCCTGCTCAACAACCGCACGCCGCGCCCCTCCGACTGGCCCTTCATCGGCTCGGTGGTCGCCGCCAAACGGCCGGTTCATCCGTACTTGCCCCAACTCATCAGCCTGCCGCAGAAGCCCGGCTTCCCGACTTTCACTCGTCCCGGCCAGTTCGCCGCACGCCTGGGGACCGAGTACGACGCGGCCTACGTCCTGGGCAGCCTCGACCGCCCGACCGAGTTCGTCGCGCCGGCCCTGACGCTGCACGGCGACATGGACATCCGCCGCCTGGAGTCGCGCCGGCAGTTGGTGCGAGTCGTTGACAATGCTGTCCGCACACACGAGCAGACCGCCCAGACCGCCACGTACAGTCGCCAGCAGGAGCGTGCCTACACCCTGCTCAGCGCGCCCCGTTCCAGGGCAGCGTTCGATGTGAGCCGTGAACCCGAGACGGTGCGCGCGCGATACGGGCATACCGTCAACGGCATGAGCATGTTGATGGCCCGGCGATTGGTCGAGGCAGACGTGCCCTTCGTGACGGTGTTCTGGAAGGAGGAACCGGCGCTGGAGCGGCTGTGCCTGAGCGGCGGCGGTTGGGACACGCACGGCAACAACTTTACCTGTCTGCGGCAGCACCTGCTCCCGCATTTCGATCGCTGCTTTGCCGCGTTGCTGGAGGATCTGCATCAGCGCGGGCTGCTGGACCAGACGCTGGTGGTGGTCAACAGCGAGATGGGCCGGCAGCCGCGGGTGGGCGATCCGCGCTCCGGCGGCACGCGCGGGGCGGGACGCGATCACTGGACGCACTGCATGTCGGTGCTGCTTGCCGGCGGCGGCATCCGCGGCGGACAGGCTTATGGTCGCTCCGACGCCATCGCGGCTTATCCGGCGGATCGGTGCGTTGCGCCGGAGGACATCGCGCAGACGATCTACTACGCGACGGGGATCGACGACCTGCACGCGACCGACCGTGAAGGACGACCCTTTCATCTCCTGCCCGAAGGGTCACCGCTGCTGGACCTCTTCTGAGCAAGCCGCTCGCTTTAGCAGCCCGTGGAAAAACCCCTCCCCCGGCCCCTCCCCTGAGAGGAGAGGGGAGAGTTTTCTGTCTTGCCCCCCTCTCCGCTGCGGGGAGGGGCCGGGGGAGGGGTTTTGCAACGGGCTGTTAGCGCTGTTCAGGGTCAATCCAGAGCCACAAGCCGGCGCCGGCCAGGCAGACGAGACCGCCCACGCCGATACCCCATTGCCAGCCAAAGGCGCCGCTCACCAGCGGCGTCAGGACAGGAGCCAGCACGCCGCCCGCGTTGCCGCCGGTGTTGAAGATTCCCGCCGCGGTGCCGCCGTGCCGCCCGCCCAGTTCGATCGCGGTCGCCCAGAACGGCCCTTCGGTCGCGCCGACCGCCGCCATCGCCAGAGCGAACCAGGTGACGATCCAGCCTGGCTCGGTGGCCAGCACCCCCTGGCCGAGCAACGCCGCGCCGCAGAGCATTCCGCCCACGACGACCGCCGCCCGGCCGATACGCTTGCCCCAGGTACGCACCAGCCAATCCGACAGCCAACCGCCCAGGAACATGCCCGCCGCCATTGCCACGTACAGGATGGTGGCGTACAGCCGGCTCTCCTCCTTGCCCAGTTTCAGCACCCCGTCGAAGTAGTAGCGCATCCAGAAATAAAAGAGATACTCGAAGTAGCCGACTGCGGCGTAACTCAGCGTTAGCAACATGAGGCTCCGGTGGCGCAGTAACTGCGACAAACCGCCGGGCGGCCGGATCAGTTCCGTTCCTGTCGCTGGCCGCGGTGCGTCGTGCCCGCGTTCGGTGAGCTTCTCGGAGCCAATCTGGAGCCGTTCCGCGTCGTTGCCGGAACGGTGCGGCTCGAAAGAATCAGCCGCCCGGAACAGTTCCGCCCCCGTCTTCGGCAAGAGGGCGTCGGGCTCCCGCTCGATCGGTTTATCGGAGCGGATCAAGAGACGTTCGGCCTCGTTGACACCTGCATGCTGCCCCGGTGAGTCGGCACCGTACCACATCCAGACGAGGGCCACCAGCGCCGTCACGCCGCCGGTGCAAACGAACGCGATCGGCCAATCGAACCAGTCGATCAGAGTGCCGAAACAGGTGTAGGTGCTGGCAATGCCGAGCAAAGCCGCCCCCATCACCGCCCCGTTGGCCAGGGCGCGCTGTCGCTCCGGCAGCCAGTTGCCGATGGCGCGACCGCACGCCGGATAAATGGGAGCCGTAAAGACGCCCATCGCGCCGCGCACCACCAGGAGCAGGATCAGTACCGTGGCCGCGTGCAGGGTCAGCAGGCCGACCAGCCCCGTAAGGGCGCCGAACACCGCCGACCCCAGCCCCATGACGACCAGCGCCAGCCACGGCCCGCGACGGTCCACGAACCAGCCGCCCGGCGTCATGCACAACATGTAGGCGAACAGCAGCGCCGAGTACACAAAGCCGATCTCCTGCTCGGAGATCCGCAGCCGGGCCTGGATCTGTTCGTCGTAGGCGACGGACATGCTGACGCGGTTGAACCAGCTGAGGAAACTGTACGCCAGCAGCAGGGCGAGAATCCGCCAGCGCACCGCGGTCGGTCGGAGCGGCAGGGACTCGGCGGCGATGTCGGGACGTGCGGACGTGTAACTCATGAGACGGCGGGCCTGGGGGGCTGGAAGAGTTCGATAAGAATCCCGTTGGGGTCACGCAGGTAGACGCCATAACCGCCAGTGTTCGGGCCGGCGTCGATCAGCACTGGCGCACCGACGAAGGAGACGCCTTCCGACTTGAGACGGGCACACAACGCCGGCAAATCGTCCGCCAGCAGCGAGAGATGGACGCTGCCAGGATCACAGGGGCGCGGCTCGCAAGGCTCGCCGGGCGGCGTGAGATATTGAAACAGTTCAACGTGGTGCGCTGACCCCGGGATACGCAACAGGGCCGCCTTGACGCGGCAGCCTGGCAGGCCGACGATGCGCCCGAAGTAGGCGTCGCCGACTTCGCGCGTGAAGACCACCTCCAGACCCAGTCGATCGCAAAAAAACGTCAGCGAGCGGTCGAGGTCGGCGACCGTGAAACTGGTGTGGTGGGCGCCGATGATGGCAGACACGGTGTGTCCCTCGGTTGCGTGGACATGACCACGGGCTCCTGCCATCTTGCCGTTGCGGACGCGCCAGTCAACAAAAATACGCGTTTTCCACCAATCGCTCAAGTCGATCTGTTGATTCCGTATTGGCAGCGCCTCCATGAAGCTGTCCCACGACGGCGAGCAGCTCCCGCTCATCCGCCGCCGACGGCCGTTTGAACGGCAGGTCTTCGAGGACGTCGATATCGACCTGCGCCAGCGCCCTGCCAGCCTCCAGCGAAATGATCCGATAATAGCGATTCAGCAGATCGCTATTGAGAAGGGCGACGATCAACCGGACATCCACCGACTCGTCGCGGGCATTGCCGACATGGACATTGTTGAGGCAGTACAGGCCGTCGGGATCGTAGGCGGCGATTAGCCGGTCGCCTGTCTGCCGCAGCAGTAGTTTCGGCTCGTCGTAGCGAGCGTCGCGGAACCCCGATTTGAGGACGTCCGCGGCGAAGTTCAGGTACTTCCCGCGATAGCGCACCCGGTACGGCAGCACGTCACCGCCGGAGTCGATGCCGCGCCGCCATGTCGGGCCGCGGCTGCTGTCAGCCACAATCGCCGCGCGACCGTGCCGCCCGATTAGGCCCGAGGCGAACGAGACCACGTCGCCCAGACGGCCGGCGGCGCGCTCCATCGCCTCGACGAAACGCCGATCCTCCGCTGAGAACAGCAGCCGGAAGCGGCTACGCGGCAGTCCTGCGAAGTAGGCTTGCGGATAGGCGTATGACTCGATCCGACCGGCCGTCAAATCCGCGAGGCTTCTGGCCCGCACCGTAGTCACATCTCCCGAGGGACCGCCGGGCCGGAACACCCCGATCACCGGCCGCCCCACGACGGCGCCCTTCCAGAAATCCTCTTCGATCAGGAACAGCGCGCGGATGGCGCAGTCCGCAAGGATGCGGCGGCGCAGTTTGGCGAAATGTCTACCGAGCAGATAGCTGTCGGGGGTGATGCAGCAGCAAACGCCGCCGGGACGTGTCAGCGACAGGCAACGGTCCACAAAGACAGCATAGGTGCTGAGCTTGTACTCAGCGGAACGCGGGTACTGCTGCCGGATCGCCGCGGCCCACGCCTTGCGCGCCGCCGGGTTGCCGCGCAGGCCGAAGCTGACGTACGGCGGATTCGCCAGGACGATGTCGAATGCGGCATCCTGGGCAGGGCCCAACAAACTATCGCCGCACACGATTCGCCGGGACAGGTCCAGTGGCCGGACCGGGCGATGAGCATCGCCCGCGGTGCGGGCCAGTCGCAGCCGGCAAGCGCGGACGGCCTCTGTCGCAACGTCCATTCCGAAGAGGCAGTTTGCGATAATGTGCCTCCGGAGATCGTCATTGGCGCTTTTTGAGGTCGCTGGGAGCGTTTCGAGCAGGGCGAGCATTTCCTCAAACATCGCAACGA
>DASPXY010001017.1:0-3928 GCA_035637055.1 Gemmataceae bacterium
TGTCTTCACTCACCACTCACCACTCACCACTCACCACTTTTGAGAGGGAGAAACTCCATGCGTAGGGCACTTGGCCGCGGCGGGTGGGCGCTGTCCATCACCGCCGGGCTCACCCTGACCGTCGCGGCGACCGCACAACCGCCCGCCTCCGCACCCCCCGCAGCCAGCAAGCCTCCACAGCAGTCCACCGCCGCACGCACCCCGGTCACCGAGGATGTCAACCGCACACGCGAGATCGCCGTCGAACTCAACTGGTTGGCGGACCCCGTGACCTTCCCGTACCAGCTCGGGGCGCGCGTCAATGGTCAAGCACTGGAGATTCGCGGCTACGTCCCGAGCGCGTCGGTCCGCGACCGCGCGGTCAAGGTGGCCTGCCAGAACTGCCCGCTGCCCGTGGTTGACCGCCTCACCGTGCGCCCCGAAGTCGCCGCCCCCAGCGCCGGCGTTCGCGTCGAGCAACTTCAGCCAGCCGCCGTCGCCGCCCTCAAGGCCGCGTTTCCCAGGCAAGCTGCGGCCCTGAGCGTGCAGTGCCGGCCCTACGGTCAGGTGCTCCTGTCCGGCCCTGTCAGCTCCCCTGAGGAGAAACTGGCAATCAGCGCCAGCCTGCGCCATCTGCCCGGATGTACCAGTGTGGTGAACCAACTCGAGGTCGGCGGCAGCGCCCGGCAGCCAGCTCCGACGACCGGGAGGACTGCCCTGATATCGTCCCATAGCCAGGTGCCGGCGCAGGGAGCCGCGGTCAAGCAGGCTGCAGCCACGACGGCCCTACCCGTGCCCCCAAGGGAACTTCCCACCCCAACCGTTCAGAGAAATAACGGCCCTGCGGTCTCCGCTTCTCCGTATAACAGTATGCCGGCGCCGTCGAACGCGGCCGCGGCATGGCCCGCGCCGGCGGGCGGCAAGGCGACCGCGCAGCCTCAGTCTGCCTCTCCTTATCAGGGCACGTGGCCGGCGACCGCGCAGTCCACTTACAACCCCAGGCCGGTGCTGCCTGGGCCGCAAAAGGTGACCGCAGCGTCCGCCCTGCCCACCCTCGAACGCACGAGCGAACGGCCGGTCGCAGCCGCGCGACCGCAGACGGCTTCAGGCGCGCTTGGCACGGCGCTGCCTCTGGCCCCGGCACCGTCCGCAAGCAGCGCGCGGCTGCCGCAAAACAATAGCGTCCTCGTCCCGGTCTCCGGCAGTGTCGTCAAGGGCCCGGCGCCGCAGCAGACCAGCACGAACAACACTGTCGTGCAGGCGCAGCATCTAACCTGGGCGGGTCAGGCGGATAGAGTGACTCCGGTCAGCAATGTCGTCCGTGGACCAGCGCCTCAGACGGCGCCGCTGCGTCCGGCAGTTCCGTCCGTTGCGAAGGTTCCGCCGGCAGGGGAGCCGTACGTTGCCACGGGGGTTGTCCTCATCTCCGAGCCGGACCCCACCGCGAAGCGAGCAGTGCCCGCACCGCAGAAGACGCCCTTGCAGGCAGTCCAGGCAGCGTGCCCCGCCGCGAAGAAACTTGAAGTCGTGGTGCGCTCACCCAGCCAGATCCTGGTGCGCCTGGAGGCGGCGAACAGAGTTGAGGCGGATCGTTTCGCGAACATCATCCTCGGCCTGCCCGAACTCTCCGCCTATCATAAGGATCTGGAGATCAAGACGGCGCAGTAGGTAGAGAGGGGCAGAGTACCGAGTACGAAGTACCAAGTGCGGAATGCGGCGTACCGAGGGCGGAGTCGAGGATCGCAATCCTCCCGACTCGGTACTCCGTACTCTGTACTTCGTACTCTGCACTTCGTACTCCGTACTGTGTTCCATGCTCCCCGATTTTCTCAAGTCACCTCGACCCTCCGGACGATGTGCAGGAGCAGAGGCGAGTGAGGAGGGTTCGTTCATGGCCCATCTCACGCTGATCGTGGGCGGCATCCGCTCCGGGAAAAGTCGCTTTGCCGAACAGGTGGCCGTCAAGCACGCCCCGGTAACGTATCTCGCCACGGCCGCGCCTCCGCCATCCTCTGGCCCCGACCCCGGCGACGACAGCATGAGCCGGCGCATCGCCCGCCATCGACAGCGCCGGGCGGCCATGTCGCCGCCGTGGCAAACGATCGAGGAGCCCTGGGACGTCCCCGCAGTGATCCGGGCTCATGGCAACGCTGGCTGCGTCCTGGTGGAATGCCTGACGTTGTGGGTGAGCAACCTGATGCTGGGGTTGCCGGGGCGGGCTGGTCTGGCGGACGAGGGGATTCTCGCGGAAGTGACGAAGCTGGCGGAAGCCGGACAGGAGGTTCCGGCCCGTGTTGTGGTCGTCAGCAACGAGGTGGGCTGCGGTATCATCCCGATGGATGCGCTCGCCCGCCGCTATGGCGACCTGCTCGGGGAAGCAAACCAGAAACTGGCGGCCCTGGCCACGGAGGTGTACGGATGCCTGGCCGGCATTCCCTTGCTTCTTCAAAAAGTGGCTAGTGGTTAGTGGTGAGTGGATAGTGAAGAGGGTGATTGTCTTTACTATCTACTAACCCCTCACCCCTAACCACTAAGGAAATAAGCATGCGACGCTGGCACCTGCTGATGCTCCTGCTCGTTCTTCCTTCCTTCTGGATGCCGGGTCATGCCGCACAGCCCCAGGAAAGCGTCAAACTCGTTTTCCACCGCGAGCGCCAGTTCCGCATTCCGTTTAACCCCGAGAACGCACAGCGCATCCGCCAGTTGCAACTCTTCGTCTCCACCGATCAAGGCCACAAGTGGGAGCCGTTCGCCGTCGCCCCGCCGGAGCAGCGCGCCTTTTACTTCGTCAGCCAGGCGGACGGCATGTACTGGTTCGCCGTGCAGACGATCGACATCGAAGGACGTGCTTACCCGCCGAGCATGGAGGGAGCACAGCCCAGCCTGAAAGTCGTCGTCGATACGCTGCCGCCGATCGTCAACCTGCGCGCACTGCCGCCGCGGGGGGGCGAGGTCGGCGTGGCGTGGGAAATCCGCGACGATTACCTCGATCTGAACTTGCCGGACGCGATCCAACTCGAGTATCGACCCGTCGGCGGCACCGTGTGGACGCCGATCGTGCGCCGTGGCGAGGGGTCGCAACTCTTTTTCAGTCCTGAAACCAACTCCACCCTTGAGGTGCGCTTGCGGGCACGCGACCGGGCCGGCAACGTCGGCGAGGCGACCACGAATGTCAGCCCAGCGGCTCAGGGTGGGCTGCCCACCGCCGGTCAAGGCGTCGCGCCGGACAACAAGGCGGGCGGACAGATTCAGGGGCCGGTCGATCCGGAGCGGCGACTGATCAATAGCAAGACAGTCAGTCTCTCGTTCGAGATCAAGGACAAGGGACCATCTGGCATCTCAGCCCTGGAATTGTGGTACACGCAGGACGGCCGCAGCTGGAACAAGTACCCGCTCCCAAAGCCCGCCGACGAGCAGGGTTTCACGTCGCCGCTGAGCTTCGCGGTCGCCGGGGAAGGGGTGTACGGCTTCACGCTCGTGGCCCGCAGCGGCGTCGGCCTCGGCGAGCGTGCGCCGCAAATCGGCGATCGGCCGCAGGTCTGGGTCGAGGTGGACCTGACCAAGCCGGAGGTGCAGGTCGGCCCCGTGGTCGTCGGCCAGGGGCCCGAAAAGGGCAAACTGTCCATCGCCTGGAAAGCGTCGGACAAGAACCTCGCCCAGGCGCCGATTTCGCTTTCGTACGCTCAGCAGGCCGCCGGTCCGTGGACGCCGATCACGACGGAACGAATCGCCAACACCGGCCGCTACATCTGGTCGATGCCGCCGGGCGTGCCTTATCAATTCCTGGTCAGGGTCGAGGCCGTCGATCAGGCCGGCAACGCTGGCGAGGCGGTCACGACCGAGATGGTCAAGGTCGATTTGCTCCAACCCAAGGCCAGAATCCTCAACGTCGAGCCAGGGAAGTAAGGCAGAATTTGAACCACAGAGACACAGAGACACAGAGAGGATA
>DASPXY010001018.1:0-3227 GCA_035637055.1 Gemmataceae bacterium
CGCCAGCCGAGCCGTCGTCATACCCCGGCAATAAAATCCGGGACCAGGACACGTGCCGCACGCCGACCAGCGGTAGCCATCCACCCGATGAAAGATCAGGGCTTGTCGCAACGGGCTCTTCACGCGACAATGCACTCAACCGCGCGGGGAGGGGGTTTGACGTGGGCTTACACGACATCCTCGGCAAGGTCAGATATGGCGATATATCCCTGCCGAGACTCGCGCGCATACCCGACGACCAAGTGCTCGTCGAGGGGTACCAGGTCGAGTCCTTCGAGGCGGGCCGCCACTATTTCACCGTCCGCGTGGACAGCATGAGCCTCCAGCACGACCGGCGCTGGTTTACCACCTGGCAGCCGATGCTCGTCGCGGTGAGCGAGTTCCGTTACAGCGACCAGGAGGTTTCCGTCCCGTTCGTGATCGGACCCGACATGCTGAAACGGCGCACCGACGCGGAAATCCCTTTCGCGACCGTTTTCGCCGCGACGCGGGTCGCCGGCACGCATCCTTATGTCGGTGACCGGGTAGCCGTCACTGTCCTGCTTTACCGCGTGAAACACGACGACTATCTGCAGCGTCTGCTCAGGGTGGTGGGGAAGATGGCCGCGGCGTTCGACTACGCGACGATGCTTTCCCCCTATCTCAAGCTCGCTAGCGCGGTCATCGACGGGATCGACGCCGTCCTAGGCCACAAGGACACCATGCCGGTGCTCGGCCACCGGGTGGAATACAACCCGAACGCGGGCGACGTCTTCCGCCCCGGCTACTACGCCGTGCTCCCAGGGAACGCCCCGGATAGCGGGTCCCTGTGGGTGCATCCGGACCACATGCTACGCGACGGTTTCCATGCGTCAGCCGAACCCGTCCGCGACGATCTTGTCCTATATAGCATCACCGGCACGCGGGAGCGCAACGACGTTGACAGCCTGCCGTGGTTTCAACCCCTCTATGAGCGCGTGTACCGTGCCGCGAACACGCCCAATGAGGACGGCAAGACGGCCGCGAAGGCGCACCTGGCAATCATCGCCGAACAGTTGCGGCAAAGCCCCGACATCGCCGCGGCGCAGGTCAGCGCGCTCTATAACAAATACGACGCGATTGCACGCAGTATCCACGAAGAGGCGCTCAGCCGGAAGGCCTGGGGTCCGGGAGACCTGGCGAATTCCGAGGACGATCTTCAGCGCACTTTCCTGGATAGTTTTAAGAGGGAATGGTAACGATGGAGGTCGTTGATAAGTGCACGCTGACCTTTAGCGTGGATGGGGTCTGCTACACGGACAACGTCATGGCCGAGACAAAAATCGATGGGGACATCGACCAGGACTCGCTCGCGAACGATACTAGGGACTGGCTGGTCCGCCGGATCGAAGAAAGGCGCGAAGACTACAGCCAGGAAGAAGCCAAGTTGCTTGGCCGCCATCTCTACGAGGCAATCTTCCGCGGTAGGATTCGCACCGAGTTCGAGGCACGCGTCAAGAGGGCAAGAGAAAAGCGCAGGCGACTGCGGCTGGAACTCGTCTTCGGCCCGAATATGACGGAACTCGCCCGGCTGCCATGGGAATTCCTCTACCTCGCTCAAGGAGACGTCGGCGATGGATTCTTGGCGGGCGAAATCGACAAGCTTACGCTGACTCGGTTCATCGGACCGCCGCTGACTTCCGCCCAGATTCCCGAACCTGTCGATCGCCCGGTGAAGGTACTCCTCGCGGTCTGCGTGAAAGAAAGCACTAAAGAGAGATTCCGCATCCCCGAAATCAAAGAACTCGACGGTTGGCTAGAGAAGTCAGAAAAGCGCGGTGATGTACAATGTTCCCCCGATGTCGAGGTGTGCAGGCTGCCGAATCCCACCTTCGAACAGCTAAGGAAAGCTGTGCAGGGAGAGCTGAGGGGAACGGACGGCGAGCCGCTGTTCTCCGCTCCCTGGTTTCCCGACGTAGTGCACATCATTGGCGAAGGGGTGCCCGGCGCGATCGTGCTGCAACGAGAGGCGGGCCATATCGCTTCCGACAGCGCACGCGCTGAGGGCGCAAGGCTTTCCGGTTTCGCGACCGCACCCGTCAAAGAAGACCAGCCTGTGGAGGCGCAGAGGCTGAAGCAGCTGTTCGGTGATCACAAACCGAAGCTTGTTATCTTGCAGACTTGTTACAGCGACAAGGTGGACGGCGAGGCGATCTACACGGCTGCGCAAAGCATAGTCGGTGAAGGCGTTACCGCGGTGCTCGCGATGCAATTTACAATTTACCGAGGCGCTTCGGATAAGTTCGCTCAATTGCTCTACGAGAGGCTTCTCGAAGGCGATTCGATCGACGTCGCCGTCACCTTCGCGCGCCTCCCCCTGCGCGATCGGGATGTGAGCAAGGAATCGCCTTATCGCGCCTTCGGCACACCGGTGATATACCTGGGACACGATAAGCCGTTGGCCAAGGAACGGCCGGAGCAACAGGCATCCAGATCCGGCGCCGCCAAGCTGCCGCAAGCGGAGAAACGGCAATGCCCACGTTGCCAAGAGATGTGCGTGTTGCTGTTCTGCTGGAATTGCGGACTGTGCTTCAAATGCCCGGCATGCAAAGTGGACTTTGAGCACGCTCTTGGCAATTACTGCGGAGCGTGCGCAGAGCCAATTCAGCAGAAGCCGTGGCGCAAACCTGGCGCGGCAGGCAGAAAACGGTCCGCACGCCCGCTTCGTGTTATCACCGGAGAACACCTTCAGCCACCGATGGGGTTGGCGCAGTGACCGCCGCGGGCGCCTTGCGGACATGCCCACGCTGCGAGGAACTATCCAAGTATCGGTTCTGCTGGAACTGCGCGCTTCTGCTTGACTGCCCGGAGTGCGGCAGGCCGTACGAGAATCCGCTTGGAACTTTCTGCGGCGTGTGCCGTGCCAAGATCAAACAGCGGCCCTGGCGGCCCGCGGCACCTGACAGCCATACCGAACCTGGCGCCGACGTTGCGGAGACGGCAGCACCGCCCGTGCTCCCAGAGACGGTGGTGCCGGAGGCGGTGGTGCCGGAGGCGGTTGAGGAGGCGCCGCTTTCGCCGCTGCCGCTGGTGGCGGCGGCGACCGCGCGGTATGACGAGGCAACCGCGCTGCGCAAGGCCGCGGCGCACTACGCCACCGCTCTGCTGGCGGCCGGCGACGCCGAGGCCGCCCTGCCGGTGCTGACAGCGGCTCTCAGCGCGCCGGGCGACGAACCCGACGGCACGGAACTGCTGCTGTTGCGCGCGCG
>DASPXY010001019.1:0-2805 GCA_035637055.1 Gemmataceae bacterium
TAGGGCTGATGGTGTTGGCTCATAACCTGCTCACCCTCCTCCACGAGGAGACCAAGGCCAAAGCCGCTGCCGCCGCAGCCGCCGCAGCCGTAAACGCAGCTCAGATCGCCACCTAAAAGCTGGACGATCTCTTCAGGCGGCGAGACGTCTTGCCGCCTGAAGGCGGAACTACGAACGAGACGGCTGGGCGAGCAGGGCTTCGTCGGATGGCTCCTCGCCTTACAGGACGCCGAACCAGCGCAGACCGAGCACCCCGATCCCGCCGACCAGAAGCCCCGCCAGGAACAGGACCGTCTCCCGTGCGAGTTGACGCGCCCCGCGCGGCTGCACGGCGCGTGCGAGGAAGCCCCACTGACTGCGGGCCGACGCGGGCCATTGTGCGGTGCGCTGGTCGATGGCGGCGAGCACCCTGGCCCCGCCGCGCGCGCCCGCCTGCTGAGCGAGCGCGTAAGCATCCGCGTCGAGGTTGTCGAGTAGTCCCGCCACTTCGGGAGTTTGCGGCGCTCCCAACGCCACCGCCAAGAAAGCGTGCAGGAGGTCGGGCTCCTTCCACCATGACCGCTGACCCTGTCGATCACGCCACAGGGCGCGGTACAGCGCCGACGCACCGCCCGGCCAGGTTGGGCCGAGGGCGAGCAGGACCGTTTCGAGGTGCGGCTGAATCTCCGCGCTGTTCTGCCTGGCGATTACCGGCGCGACCGCGGCGACGATGCTGTCGCGAACCTCGGCGGGAAACAACGGCGGGTCGAGCCGCAGCGCAGCGGCGACTCGATCGAGGGCCTCGCGTTCGAGCGATGGCTGCGTGAGAAATGCCCGGAACCCCAGGCACGCCTCCAGCCGAGCCCGCACGTCGGGAGTCAATCCGGCGACCCCGCTCAACGCCTGCAAAAACTCGCCGCGCCCACGATCGCTCCGCAGATTGTCGGCCGGCCGGCTGAGCAACTGCGCGGCGACGCGGTTGAGCGTCGGCCTGTCGCTGAGCAGTTCCAGCAGGGCCGCCCCGTGCCCCGCGGCGACGAGGTCAGCGGCCGCCGTGTGGCCGTTCTCCAGCGCGACATACAGGCAGCGATCCAGCAGCGTGCGAGACAACGAACGCCCATTCCGCACCAGATCCTCCGCCCACGGATGCCGCGGCGCCTCGGTCAGGACTGCCTGAAACAGCGACACGGCGCGGGCCTCGTCCTCGGGAGCCGTCGGCGGTTGCTGCAGGACGGCCACCACGAGCGGCGGATGAGCGGCGAGCGCTCGGGCGAACTCCGCAGATGGTTCGCCGTCGCGCCGCAAACAAGTCAGGCCCGCGGTCAGCCGCCAGGTCTCCGGCAGGTCGAGCGCCAGCACCGTCGCCAGGCGATCCGCGGAGACGTTCAACCAGCGCTGCAAGGGCTCACCGACGACCTGCGGACCGAGGCGGGCGAGTCGCGGCAGCAGGTAGCAGCGCATCTCCCACGGCAACGTCTCGGGGTCGCTGATGCCGTTGAGCAGATCGCTCCACACGGCCGCCGACCGGGTAGGCGCTACCATCGGCATGAGCGCTTCCAGGGCGTTGCGCGTGCGGATGAGATCGCCTTCGCGCAGGGCGGCGAGGCCGCGCTCCTGCACTGCATGTCCGAGCCGGGCGAGTCGGTCGGGCTGTTGCCGCAGCGCCGCCACCGCCCGCGAGAACGTCGCCGTGGCGTAGGCGTGATCCTCCAGCGCCCATTCGAGGAATTGCCCCAGCGCATCGGGCCGCGCCGCCACCCACGAACAGAGCGTCGCGTGGTGCAGCACCTGTTGCGATTCTTCCTTCGTCAAGGTGCCGCTGCCGCGCCCAAGGCGATAGACCAGCTCGAACAGGTTGGGTTCCTTGACGCCGAGGCGCTGCCACGTCGCGTGGAACTCGTCGAGCGCCGCGGGACGCCGTTCGGCCAGCGCCGCGACGGCGAACGGCACAAACGGCGGTTCGCTGGGCAGGACACTCTGCGAGCCGGTATACGTGTTGTAAGCGACGCCGCCCTGGCCTGCGGCCTGGTTCAGATCGAGGTCTTCGCGGCAGGTGCCGACGAGGCGGGCTGGGCAACCTTGCGGGTCGCGCTCGTAGGTCGAGAACGTGAAGCCTTCGAGGAGCGAGGGCGGCAACGCCCGCGTGAGGCCATAGACGCAGCGGGCCACAACCTCGGCCGGGGCGGCGATCACTATGCGCGTCTGAGGCGGCGTCGTCAGCAGGGCGGTGAGGACGAACTGCACGAGGTCGCGCTGAGCCGGCTGGCCCAGGAAGCGGGCCAACTCCTGATCGTCGAGCGTGGACGAAACCGGCAGCGATAGGGCTTCCGGCAATTCGACTCCCCCCTGGTCGGCGCGCTGCCACAAGGGGCTCCCCCAACTCTGGATGGCCTGCTGGGCGTCGAAGGCGGCGGGGACGTCGAGGAGGACATGGGAGAAGAACTTGCCGTTCCGCCCCGTGGCGGGGTCGATCCCCAGGCAGGTGCTGTGGCACAGGAAGCGGCCGGCGTCAGGCGTCTGCAGCAAGGCGAGGCGGGCGGGCGGCTCGGCCGGGGGCGTGGTTCCGTTTGCCGGCGAGGCGTACCCAGCGTGGGGAAGCACAGCATGCACGCACTCGGCCGGCACTCCCGCGGAGGCGGCACGGACACGGACGCCGGGTTCGCTGGACATGCAGTAAAGTTGCTTCACGAGCCAATTCCTCCTTTTGCAGTACCGAGATGCCTCGCGGGGAACCCATCTCCGGAAAGGAGGCGAGTGAGGCACTCAACCATAGCACCTGCGGGGAGGTGTGCAAGTTGCCCTGCTTACCAACCCGCAAGAGGAGGC
>DASPXY010001020.1:0-4216 GCA_035637055.1 Gemmataceae bacterium
TCGCCGCACGGATCGCCTGTTCGCGGTCTTGATGATCGTCCAGTGGGTCGCCGGCATCCTCGTCGCCCTGTGGATCTCGCCGCGGACCTGGGCCGGTGCCGTCAGCGAGATTCACCCGCACGTCTGGGCCGCGGTGCTGCTGGGCGGCATCGTGACGTTCCCCGCTGTCTTGCTGTGCCTGCTCCGCCCCGGCGGCACTGCCACACGGCAAATCGTCGCCGTCAGCCAGATGCTCATGGGGGCCCTGCTGATCCACCTGACCGGCGGCCGCATCGAAACCCCCTTCCACGTCTTCGGCTCGCTGGCGCTGCTGGCGTTCTACCGCGACTGGCGTGTCCTGATTGTCGCCTCGGTCGTCGTCGCCCTCGACCACCTGCTCCGCGGCGTGTTCTGGCCGCAATCGGTCTTTGGGAGTGCCCTCGTCGATAGTTGGCGCTGGCTGGAGCATGCCGGCTGGGTCGTCGTCGAGGACGCCTTCCTGATCGTGGCCGTGCGCCAGGGGCTCCGGGAGATGCACGCGATCGCCTGGCGCCAGGCCGAACTGACGGCCACCCGCGCGGCGATCGAGCAGACGGTGCAGGTGCGGACGGCCGAGTTGGCGGAACAGACCAGGCAGCTGACGCAGACGACTGAGCAGTTGCGGGGCAGCGAGCAACTGCTGCGCCAGGCCAAAGCGACCGCGGAGGCAGCCGATCGCGCCAAGAGCGAGTTTCTGGCCAACATGAGCCACGAGATTCGCACGCCCATGAACGGCATCCTCGGCATGACCGAACTGGCCCTCGACACGCCCCTGACCGACCTGCAGCGCGAATACCTGACGACCGTGCGGACCAGCGCCCACTCGTTGCTGGCGATCATCAACGACATCCTCGATTTCTCCAAGATCGAGGCCGGCAAGCTCGAACTGGAGTCCATCACGTTCCAGCCCTGCGAGGCCCTGACCGACGGGCTGCGCGGTCTGGCCATCCGCGCTCAGCAGAAGGGACTCGAGTTGATCGTGTCGGTCGCCCCCGACGTGCCCGAGTACCTGGTCGGCGACCCCGGCCGGCTGCAACAGATCCTGGTCAACCTGGCGGCCAACGCCATCAAGTTCACCGAGGAAGGGGAGGTGGAGGTGTCGGTGTCGAGGATGGAGGATCGAGGATCGACGATTGAGGATCGAGGATGGAGGATGGAGGATCGAACGACGAGCAGTTCCCAGCACGCTTTTCCGGCAATTCTCGATCCTCAATCTTCGATCCTCGATCCTCCATCCTCCATCCTCGATCTTCGGTGCTGCTGCACTTCGCAGTGCGCGACACCGGCATCGGCATCCCCGCCGACAAGCAACAGCTGATCTTTGGGGCCTTCGCGCAGGCAGACACCTCGACGACCCGCAAGTACGGCGGCACCGGCCTGGGGCTGGCGATTTGCCGGCAATTGGTGGGCCTGATGGGCGGCCGAATCTGGGTCGAGAGCGAGCCGGGCAAGGGCAGCACGTTCCACTTCACGGCTCTGCTGGGAGTGGGGCAGAGTTCCAGGGCCACCGAGCGGCTCGCGGACCTGCCGGCGCTGGAAGGGCTGCCGGTGCTGGTGGTGGACGACAACGCGACGAACCGCCGGTTGTTGCAGGAGATCCTACGCGGTTGGGGCCTGCGGCCGGCGCTGGCGGTCGGCGGTCGGGCAGCGCTGGCGTTGTTGCACGACGCTGTCAGCAAGGGCCAGCCCTTCCCGCTGGTGCTGCTCGACGGGCACATGCCGGGCATGGACGGCTTCACCCTGGCCCGGGAGATCAAGGATAGCCCGGAACTGGCGGAGACTGCGATCGTCATGCTCACCTCGGGCGGGCGCAGCGATGACCAGGCCCGTTGCTGCGAACTGGGCATCGCCGGCTACATGATGAAGCCCGTCAAACAATCGGCATTGCTCCACGCGGTCCTGACGGCCCTTGGCCGGCCTGCGCCCGCGCTACCCCGACGCGGCAGCCGTCGCCCCAACGACGTGTCCGTGCCGGCCCTGGCCAAGGGATTGCACATCCTCCTGGCCGAAGACAACCCCATCAACCAGCAAGTGGCCGTCCGCACCCTGACGAAGGAAGGACATACGGTCGTCGTGGCGGACAACGGTCTGCAAGCCCTGGCCCGCCTGGAGGGAGAGGAGTTCGATGTGCTCCTTCTGGACGTGCAAATGCCTGAAATGGACGGTTTCGAGACGGCAGCCGCCATCCGTGCTCGCGAGGCCGCAACGGGCCGTCATCTGCCGATCATCGCGGTGACGGCCTACGCCATGAAGGGCGACCGCGAGCGCTGCCTCAAGGCGGGCATGGACAACTACGTGGCCAAGCCGATCCAGCTCGCGGAGCTGTGCGAGGCGCTGCGACAGGTTCTGCCCGCCTCGCGCACTCAGCCCCGTGAGACGCCTCCCCCGCCCGCCGAGCCCGCAATGGTCACCACGGCCCCAGCTGCTTTTGACCGGGCCGCTGCCCTGGCCCGCCTGGATGGCGACGAGGCATTTTTGAAGGAACTCGCGGGAATCTTCGTGCAGGACTGCCCCCGCCTGCTTGCCGAGATGGAGGCTGCCCTGGCCCGGTCGGACGCGGAAGCACTGCAGCGGGCGGCCCATACGCTCAAGGGGTCGTCGTATCATTTCGAGGCGGCCGCGACCGCCGCGGCGGCGAAGCAACTGGAAACGATCGGCCGCAGCGGCGACCTCACCAGCGCCCCGGACGCATACCTGGCCCTGGCCCGGGCAGCCGGGCGGTTGGTCCGCGAACTGGAGGCGCTGGCCGCCGCAGAAGTGGTCAGCGGTTAGTCGCCAGTTGTCAGAGCCTGAGCGCCAGCGAGAACTCTGACCGCGAGCCACCACTCACGAGACCGGATTGCATGCTCCCGTAGCGACAAGCGCGGCCTGGCCGCTTGTTGCTCCCATCGAGTGCCACGCGCTTTGGTCCAGAGGGCAGCAAGCAGAGCCAGCCGTCACCGAGGCCGGGTCGCGACTGCTGCTGCACGAAGTCCCCCACTGCCGGAAACTGGACACGGCGGCGCTCGACGAGATCGTGGCGCAGGTGGACCGTTGGTACGACGCCTTCTTTAGCCAGATTGCCGTCAGAGCTTCTTGATCGAGCCACCCCAAAGGGACAGGCACCTTTACGGCCTCATTGGCCCGCCTAATGCTTGGCCAGGATCGCCAGAAACCTGTCCACGACCGCGATGGGCTGTGAGCCGCACTCGTCCGCGGAGAAGAACTCGATGCAGGTAACGCCGTGCGTCTTGAAGAGCCTCGCTCGGGCGTGGTCCTTCGCGGCGTTCTTGTGGTAGGTGTCGCCCATCACTTCCAGGATGCCCCACTTCCCCTTGTCGCAAATCAAGAAGTCCGGCTCGCGATTCTCGGGCTTGTCGCCTCCAAGGACGGCTGCAGCGTTTGGGAAAAACAGCAGGTGTCGCGTCTTGAGTTCGTCGTAGACGGCGATCTCGGCCGGGGACCGGAAGTTCAACTCGTCGTGCTTGATCGTCTGAGCGGTCTTGAAGAAGCAGTTGTTGAGGCCGGATACAGCCTCCCCAGCCGGTTCCTGGACGACAGTAATTGCGATGCCGACGTCCGCGCAGATGCAGTGAAGGTTCCGCGTTGCTTCAGACAAAGCGTCGTGCAGGGCAATGAATCGGTCGGCTCGCGGAATACCCCGATCCCGGTAGGAGGTGACCAGATCGAGAGCAAATCCTGGAATGAGAATTGAGAGAACGTCCCCCCCTCCCGCGTTGAAGCGGACGGAATGGAACTTCATCACGGCGTATTGGAGAACTCCGAGGATATCCCATCGCCGGTGAGCCACGAAATGGGCACGATAGGCGTCCTTGATTTCGTCCGAAGGAGTGAAGTAGTGGATTGCCGTCATATGTTGACTCTCTTATGGGACAAATAGCCACATGGCCAAATTCACTCTCTGGCCCAACCTGCCTGGACGATTGTAAGCCGTATGCGGACGAAGCACCAGGCGAGAGGGGATCAACCTTGGCCGCTGTCCTGCTGTTGATGGCCTGTCTCGCTTTCCTGCGCGGAAAGGGGGCTATCTCAAATCATCCGAATTGGCGGATTCGGGAAGGCATCGTCTCACTTTGGCCATTTAGAGTGAGACGGCGGTTGACACTTCGGCGTTGTCGGTGCCGGCTTTCCGCGATGGTAACTTATTACTCCCTGGCCACTTACGGCTGAAGATACCTGGGAGCAAAGTGTCAACTTC
>DASPXY010001021.1:0-6749 GCA_035637055.1 Gemmataceae bacterium
GCCGTCACCACTAAAAGCGACTTTAGCGACCCTGTTTGTATGTCCCTTCAGCGAACGCACCACCCCGCCCGTCTTGAGGCTGAACAGTCGCACCGAGCCGTCGTCGGCGCCAACCAGCAGCAAGCCCCCATTGGGCGAAACCGCCGCGCCATGCAAGAACACCGGCGGCATGGCGAACACAAACCGCGGCAGGCCCGTTTTCAGATCCCACATCATCAAACGGCTACCCGCGGTGATCGCGTATTTCTCGTCGGGCGTGAGCGTCACGCAGGCGATCTGGTCCTTGACCCCCGGCTCGGATCGCGCCAGGGTCCGCAGCAACTTGCCGGTTGCCAGATCCCAGACGCGCATCGTCCCATCGTAGCCAGCCGAGAGAGCTTGCTTGCCTTTCTGCATCAGGACCACGCTCCGCACCACGTCGGTATGGCCTTCGAGGCGGGCGCGCTCGCGGAAGGTAGCGGTTTCCCACAGAATAAGGGTGTGATCCTTGCCGCGTCGATCCTCCGGGGTCCCGCCACCGCCTGTCAGTGCGAGCATGCCGTCAGCCGTCAGCGCCGCGGCACGGACGTCCTCCTTGTGCCCCTCGAACACCGGGCGCCGCAGCGACAGATCGGCGACCTTCGCCGGCTTGACCGTCGCGCCGTCCTCAGTAACGCGCCAGAGGTGGACCATCCGCTGGGCGCCGACGACCACGCGCCCGCCTTCGGGTGCCAGCGCCAGCGCCTCCACCCAACCCCCGTGGATCTTCGTGCCGTGCGTTGCCAGAGGTTTCCCATCGCTCAGATCCCACAGGTGCAGCAATTTGTCCTCGCCGCCTGAGACGGCACGGCGGCCCTCGGGCAAGAAAGCCACGGCGCGGACGGCGCGGTCTTCCAGCGGCAGGTGGAGCAACTGCTTGCCCGACTCCACCTCCCACAGACGCAGACCATTGTCCGTGCCGGAGAGGATCTTGCCTTGCCGGACCCTTCCCCCGCTGCCGGACAGCGCCCGCTTGCCGTCCGGCGAAAAGGCGACGCAGCGCACCAGATCGGTGTGACCAGCGAAGCGCCGGATTTCCATGCCGCTCTCCACATTCCAGAGGCGGACCGTCGCGTCCCAGCTGCCGGTAAGGATGCGTTTGCCGTCGGGGGAGAAGGCGACCGCGGAGACGAGGTGATCGTGGCCCGAAAACGTGCGCAATTCGGCGCCCGTGGTCACGTCGTAGAGGTGTGCGGTGAGGTCGCCGCCGCCCACAAGGAGATACCCGCCGCCCGGTGAAAAAGCGACAGCGTAGATGGGCGCCTTGAAGTCGATGCGGCGCAGTTCCTTGCCGGTGTTCGCGTCCCAGATGCGCACCGTCTTGTCGTCACTACCGGATGCAATGCGATTGCCGTCTGGCGAGAACGCCACGCTCTGGACCGTGCCCGTGTGCTTCGTGAAGCGGCGGACCTCCATGCCGGTCGCCAGATCCCACAGGATCAGATCGTAGGCACCCTCCGGGAACGCTGGTGCGCCGGTCGGCCCACCACCCGAGACGGCGAACTTACCGTCGGGCGAATACGCGACGGCCCGGACGGGCTCGCTGTGTCCCTCCAGCCGGCGCACGTGTCCGATCGGTTCGGCCTTCGCCGGCTGGGCTGCAGCATTCTGGTTGGTCCCGAGGAGCACGGCGAGAAGGGTCAACCAGGCACGGAGGGCAGCTCCCGCACGTGGGGAAGTGGTGATGGGTAGCGCCATGACGATTCGGCTCCCGTGAGCGGCTGTTGACAGGCTCTCGACTCTGGCGCATCGAGAGAGACCGACGCTCATTCTACACGGAGCGCGAACAGGAACCACCACGCTCGGTGCGCCCACAAGCCCGTCGCTCGCGCTCCGGGCTTGTGAGGATGCCATGTCTACTAAAGAGATGATCTATGGGGATATCCTCAAGCGGCTTGCGGCCGAATCGCCGCGAGGAGGGCGCGAAACACGTCCGCATCCAGGCACGGAAACACGGCGGCGAAGCCAAGGGCGCGCAGATACTCCTGTTCGTCGATGTCGTACGTGTGCAGTGCGATGGCGTGTTTGGGCAACGATGTCAGAAGGTGCTTGAGCAGGTCACCGCGGCCTCGGCCCAGATAATCCCAATCGACGATCGCCGCGTCGCAGGGAGTCCGCAGCGGCAGGTCGCGCGGTTCGATGGTCTCCACCTCCACCCCGCAGAGGCCGGCGACCTCGCGGGCGAGATCTTGGTGGACTTCGTCAATCGTCAGTTGGCCGAACTTCATGGTGGGTCTCCAAAGGATCACGAGCACGGTGCCGACAAGGACATGAGGGTCGTCGTACCGTGGTGTGAATTCTGACAAGCAAGATCGTTAGTGTGGCTCGTAGCGCCGCCTGCCAGCGGCAGTACGAACAACGATCGATCTCGCACTAACAAGAGTACGTCTTGGAGCCCACCTCTTTTCGGTCCAGGAGCGATCAAGCACAGGCGAGACGCCTGTGCCACGAAAGGTTGATATCGCTTGTCAGGGAAGTAGGGTCCACGAGCCGCCGGGTTTATCCCGGCGGTCTGCACGGCGGGGATCAACCCCGCCGCTCGTCAGCGAACCTTACTTTCCTGACTGCCGATCAAGGTGATCTCGCGGGGAAATGCTCTCAGTGCAACGGGGACACCTCGGGACACGGATCCTCTTCGCGCCAGTGCCGGCCGTCGCGGGTCAGCAACTCGGACGCCGCGGCAGGTTCCCACGAGCCGGCCGGGTACTCATGCAGGCCGTCGCGCTTCGGATTCTGCCACGTCTCCTGGATCGGCGCAAGGATGCCCCAGCCCAGTTCGACCATGTCCGCCCGCTGAAACAACGTCGCGTCACCGGTCATGCAATCGTACAGCAGTCGCTCGTAGCCGGTGCTCGGGCGATTGCCGAAGGTACGCTGATAATCGAAGTCCATCGTCACGGTCCCGAGTTGTACCACCGGCCCGGGCACCTTCGCCCCGAAGCGCAGCGATACGCTCTCCTCCGGCTGGATGCTCAGCACGAGCTGGTTCGGCTGGCAGGTGGCAATGGCGGTGTTGCGGAAGAGCAAGTGCGGCGCCCGCCGAAACTGGATCGCGATTTCCGTGCGCCGCCGCGCCAACCGCTTGCCGGTGCGCAGGTAGAACGGCACGTCCGCCCAGCGCCAGTTGCCGATGGTCAACTTCAGGGCGACGAACGTCTCGGTGCGCGAGTCCGGGGCTACTCCAGGTTCGCTCCGGTAACCGGGCACCGCCTTGCCGTCCACCTTGCCCGGTCCGTATTGCCCGCGGACGGCGCGACCGCTCACGTCCTCCGGTCCAAAGGGCTGCATGGCTCTCAGCAGTTTGACCTGCTCGTCGCGGATCGCCGTGCCGTCGAGGGAGGCGGGCGGCTCCATGCCGATGAGCGAAACGAGCTGGAAGAGGTGGTTGGGCACCATGTCGCGCAGCGTACCGGCCGTGTCGAAATAGCCGCCGCGCTCCTCGACGCCGACCTCCTCGGCGACGGTGATCTGGACATGGTCGATGTAGCGCCGATTCCACAACGGCTCGAAGATGCCATTCGCGAAACGGAAGACGAGGATGTTCTGAACGGTCTCCTTGCCGAGGTAGTGGTCGATGCGATAGATCTGATGCTCTTCCAACGACTGCCGCAGGTCGTGGTTGAGTGCTTTCGCCGAGGCCAGGTCGTGGCCGAATGGCTTTTCGATGATGAGGCGCCGCCAGTGGCCGTTCTCTTCGCGTGTCAGCCCCGCCGCGCCGAGACGCCGCCCGACCTCGGCGAAGTAGTCCGGGGCGGTGGCGAGATAGAAAAGGTAATTGCCGCCGGTGCCTTGCTCGCGATCGCAGCGGGCCAGCCGTTCGTTGAGGGCCCGGTAGGTGGCAGCATCGTGCAGATCGCCGGAGTGATAAAACAACCGCGGCTCCAACCACCGCCACAACTCCGGCTCGACCGGGCGGGAGAGGAGTTGGCGCAGATCCTCGGCGAGCTTGCGGCGGAAGTCCTGGTCCGACATGGGCCGGCGGGCGACGCCGAGGACCGCGAAGTCCTTCGGCAGCAGCCGGTCGCGGGCGAGGTTGATCAGGGCGGGCAATAATTTACGCTTTGTCAGATCGCCAGAGGCGCCAAAGATCACCATCGCACAGGGGCCGGCAGGTCGACCCGCATTTCGCTCGGACATGCTGCTCCCTCCAGAGATTCTTGGCGAAACCCCTCCCCCCAACCCCCTCCCCGCAACGGAGAGGGGGAGCAAGCAAGTAGCATCTTTTCTTCTCCCCCTCTCCGTTGCGGGGAGGGGGTTGGGGGGAGGGGTTCGTGGTTACATCGGGCGCACCAGGGTCGCTTGCAGCTCGATGCGCGGGCCAGCGAGCGCCTTGGAGACCGGGCAGGTCTTTTTCGCATTCTGGGCAATCTCTTGAAAGGCGGTCTCGTCAATGCCCGGCACATCGGCCTCGGTGGCCAGGTCGATGCGGCTGATCTCGAAGCCGCCGGGGATGTTGTCGAGGCGCACCTTCGCCGTGGTGTGAATGCGGCGCGGCGGATGGCCTGCCGCGGATAGCTGCGCCGACAGGGCCATGCTGAAACAGCCGGCGTGAGCGGCTGCGATCAGTTCCTCCGGGTTGGTGCCGGGGCCGCTTTCCAGCCGCGACTTGAACGTGTACGGCCCCTCGAAGGCGCCGCTGCCGAACTTGATGCTCCCGTGGCCGGCCTTCAGGTCGCCTTGCCACTCCGCCTCGGAACTGCGAACCACCATGAGAAAGACTCCTTATTGGGGGACTGGCGCCTGACCTGTCGCGAGACGACGGGCCAGGCAAGGGGATCGGTGCAACTTGCGCGCCTTACGGAGGCGGCGGCCACTCTCACGTCACATTTGCACACTCCTCGCCGCGGAAGCGCGTGCCGGGCGGGAACTCCAGGCCGAAATGCTCGGCGAGGATGTCGAGCAGTTCCTCGTCGGCAATGGTGCGGCTGGTTACGGTCTCGCCCCACTGGATGGTGAACTCGCGTTGTGGCAGAGTATCGCGCGCCTTGGGCGTCGGCCGCTGGGCCGTCACGTCGTCCAGAACCCGGCCGGGGACTCCACTACCCCCAGAGAGTTGTTCTATGAGGATGGCTTCGGTCTGGGCCCTCTCTCAGCGCGTTCGCGGCTTGCGGTCCCTCGTGGAAGGGGGGTAGAATGCCGGCGTGGCCCGAGTTCTGCCTCTAACTCATTTCGAGGAAGCGACGATGTCCTCATCCACTCTGTGCGCCTCCGCCAGTGTTGCTCTCGCGGCCCTGGTCGGCTTCGCTGCCTTGCCCCATGTGTCCAGCGGACAGGGAGCAAACGACAAGGAAGACCGCATTCAGCCGGGCGACCGCCTCAAGATCCACGCCACGAACACCCTGCCGGACGCGCCGATCCAGGGCGTCTTGCGGGTCGAGCCCAGCGGCAGGATCGCGCTCGGTGCCGCCTATGGCCGTTTGCAAATCAAGGGCTTGACGCTCGAAGAGGCCGAGGTCGCCATCCAGAAGCACCTGCAGAGGTACCTGCGCAATCCGTCCGTCTCGGTCACCCGTTATGATCCCTTGCCGACGGCGCGCGACTTTCAGCGGGAAGGGGCGATGAAGCGCCGGATTGATGAGTTGGAAAAGGAGGTACGCACCCTGCGCGCCCAACTCGATGACCTGCGGAAAAAGGGACGCAGCAATTGACCTGTCGGTATCCGACGGAGAACCTCGCATGGAAGAGCAGCTTATCGAGACATGGAATATCCACAATCGCGTCAATCTCTACTTGCTGGACGCAGTCGCGCCGGAGGCGCTCGGCTCTTCGCTGGCGTCGACACACCGCACCGTCTATCAGCTCTTTGCTCATCTGCATAACGTCCGGCTGATGTGGCTGAAGGCAGCGGCGCCGGAACTGCTGGCCGGGCTGGAAAAGCTCGAAGGAACCGATGGCGACAAGGACGATCTTGCAAAGGCGCTGGAGGCGTCGGGCAAGGCCATCGCGGAGTTGTTACGCAAGAGCATCGGCGCGGGCGGCAAGGTCAAGGGGTTCAAGCCGGACGCGGTCGCGTTCCTGGGATACCTGATCTCCCACGAGTCGCATCACCGCGGCCAGATCGGCTGGACGCTGAAAAACTCCGGCCATCGTCTCGACCAGAAGACGGCCTATGGCCTGTGGGAGTGGGGCGTACGCTGAGAGCGGAATCGCAGAGCACACAAGCCCGCAGCGCCAGCGACGGGGTCGCAGTTCACGGGTCGAGGGCGGCACCCGGAGAGGCCCGGACCAGCAGAGGGGGCGGCGGAACGATTCCGGCAACCGCAGGGGACTCGTGGCGGTGGTCTTGCTCCAGCGACAGCTGGACAGTCCAGGAGGGACGAATTCCTGCACCCATTTCAGCCTTCCGGAGCGCCAACATTTCGGCGAGGATTACACGGCAAAGCGAGCGAACGAACAAAGGCGTCGCCTCAGTCAGCAGGTGGACTTTGCTCGCTTTGCTCGCAGACTTAATCAGCGGATAATTGAAATAGTCACCGAACGCTCACTCGCTGTCTCCTGTTGATACGACACAAATGTCTCCAAATCTGGCTATCAGTGGCAACCCCGACACTTCTGTTCCTTCGGGATGCCGAAAATCGTGCATATGACATCTCGTAGCTTTCGACGGCCCGACTTTGAAGTAGGCCGAGCTTTTCGAGGAGATTCTCCAATCGGAGCCGTCTTCCCGCACAAAGACGCTGCAAATGAGATTGTGATAACGCTCGGGACCCGAAACGACGGGTCAATACAAG
>DASPXY010001022.1:0-5853 GCA_035637055.1 Gemmataceae bacterium
TAGTGAAGCCGGTCCACCTTCCCGAACTGGATAAGCTCATGGCCGAACTGGTAGGCGCCGGCGGCTCCCGCGTGCAGAGGCGGTAGCGCTCCTGGCGATGGAGCACGGCGTTGCTTCTCGTTCCCAAACTCTGTTTGGGAACGCACATCAGCGAAACTCTGTTTCGCACGCGCCGCCTCCCCGGCCAAGTGGGGCGCGAAACGGAGTTTCGCCCAAGGCTGTTCCCAAACAGAGTTTGGGAACAAGGGAGCACCGGGAGGGCAGCACAGGCGTCCTGATCCTTGCGGGCAAGTGGCGGGGGCGATACAATCACCTTGATGATTGCCTGGTCGTGCCGCCGGGACACCCGGGCGTTGCGGCCAGGCTCGGAGGAGTTGAGGGTAGATGACGGTGGGGATGCGCTTCATCATGAACGCTGGCCGGACCAGCAAGCAGGGCCAGCAGATCAACGTCGGCAAGGACAACGCCGAATATAACACCATCGTAAACACCCTGACCCTCCACCCGGAGGATCTGAAGGCCCTCGGTGTCGTTGCCGGCGGGACCGTCCGGGTTCGGTCCGAGTACGGCGGCGAGGCAACCTTCCGTTGCCAGGAAGGCAAGGTGCCGCGGGGGATGATCTTCGTCCCCTACGGTCCGCCGACCTGTCGGCTGATGGGCTCGGAAACCGACGGCACGGGCATGCCGACTTCCAAGAACTGGGAGGTCGAGGTCGAGCCGATCGCTCAGAGCTGACGGCGGGGATAAACCCCGCCGCTCGTTGAGGTCATGACGAGCCGCCGGGTTTATCCCGGCGGTCTTGTCCGCTCGCGCACAGGAGACCAAGTGATGAGCCCCGAACAACCGCAGGAACGTGTCAGCGACGGCGAACCGGCCACCGCCGGCCAGTTTACCGGCGAGGCCGCACCGGCCGATGCCCCGGCCTGGGAGGAGGTCTCCAGCGGCCGGTACATGCCGCGCCGCATCAAGGGCAGCTGCAAGGGCCGGGCGCTTGGCTGAACCTTCGTCATCCCGTCCGGTTCGGACGGCCAGATTAGACGGTAAAGGGATCGTAAATGGAATTAACCGTTGTGAAGAACGCAACCTGCACGTTTTGCGGGTGCGTCTGCGATGATATCGAACTGCACACCGACGGCGAGCGGATCACCCACACCAAGGCGGCCTGTGTCCTCGGCGTGAGCTGGTTCAAGAACCACACCGCCGAGCGCCTCTATCCTGATGCGCTGATCGACGGCAAGCCCGCCACCGTCGATGAGGCCGTTGAGGCCGCGGCCGATTACCTCTATCGGGCCGACCTGCCGCTGGTCTACGGGCTGAGCAACATTACCTGCGAGGCGCAGCGGGGGGCCGTCGCCCTGGCGGAGCTGATCGGAGGCGTGGTCGATAGCCACACCTCCCTCTGACACGGCCCCACGGAGATAGCCGCCCAGTTGGGCGGTAAGGTTTCGTGTACGCTGGGCGAAGTCAAAAACAGGGCCGACCTGATTATTTACTGGGGCGGTAACCCGGCGGAGTGCCACCCGCGGCACTTCACCAAGTACACCCTGACTCAGAAGGGCAAGTTCATCCCCAACGGCCGCAAGGACCGCACGATGGTCCTGGTCGATATCCGCGAAACCCCGAGCGTCAAGGCCGCCGACATCTTCCTGCAGGTTCGGCCAGCCAGGGACTTCGAGGTCATCACGACGCTCCGCGCGCTGGTCAAGGGGCAACCGGTGGATCCGCAGATCGTCGCCGAAACCGGCCTGACGATGGAGCAATTGCAGGATCTCGCCGATCGGATGAAGAAGGCCAGGTTCGGCGTGTTGTTCTTCGGCATGGGCGTGTCGATGACGCGCGGCAAGCACATGAATTCCGCGGCCCTGCTGACGCTGGCGGCGGAACTGAACGCCTTCACGAAGTTCGTCGCCATGCCGATGCGCGGCCACGGCAACGTGACGGGCGGCGACGTTGTCATGCGCTGGACGACCGGCTATCCCTTTGGCGTCAACCTGGCTCGGGGCTATCCACGCTTCAACCCGGGCGAGTTTTCCACCATCGACCTGTTGATCCGTGGGGACTGTGATGCTGCGCTTGTCCTGGGTGCAGACCCGGGCGCGACGATGCCGCAGCCCGCCATCGATCACCTGGCGAGGATCCCGACCATCGTGCTCGACCCCAAGGTGACGCATACGAGCCACGTCGCTCGGGTCCATTTCACCACCGCGGTGACCGGCATCAGCGCGCCGGGGACGGTCTACCGGATGGACGAGATTCCGCTGCCCCTGCGGCCTGCCCTGAAGTCGCCTTACCCGACCGACGAGGAAGTGGTCCGGCGGATCTACCAGGCCGTCGCGGCCAAACCCGCGCTGGTGCCGCCGGTCGTGCCGCGCCTGCCGACTGCCGGGTAGGTGTCCGGTCAATCTCCCCTCTCCCCTGGCGGGGGCGGGGGAGGGGGTCTGGAGTAAGGGAGATCCTTGATACCCGCTTGCGGGTTCGCGGTCTGGCGTACCGCGAACCCGCAAGCGGGAAACAGAAAGGAAGAGAGGATACAGCCAGTTGCACGGGAACTCCATGCTGCGGATCACGGGTGGGAAGGTCTACGACCCCGCCAACGGCGTCAACGGGGAGATTCGGGACGTCTGCGTTTGCGATGGCCGGATCGTCGCCAACGTCGAGGGCGGCCGCACGATCGACGCCACCGGAATGATCGTCTTTCCTGGTGGTGTGGATGTTCACACGCATGTCGCCGGGGCCGCTCTCAACTTCGCCCGGGCGATGATTCCCGAGGACCACCGTCGTAACGCCCCCTTCGTCCGCACGCCGGTGCGCCGCGGCGGGATCGGCGGAGCGACCCCAACGACCTACGTTACCGGCTACCTCTACGCCGGCCTTGGCTACACCACCGTCAACGAGGCGGCCGTCCCAATCCTCTCAGCCCGCCACACGCATGAGGAACTGCGCGATACGCCCATCGTCGATAAGTCCACGTTGGTCTTGATGGCCAATAATGAAATCCTGCTCGACCTGATCGAAAAGGGCGAACTGGAACGAGCCAGGCATGTCACGGCGTGGAATATCTGGGCGGCCAAGGGATACGGGGTCAAGGCGGTCAACCCGGGTGGGGTGGCGGCCTGGAAGTGGGGCAAGGACGCCAAGGGCCTGTTCGAGGCGGTGCCCGGCTACAGCAAGGTGACGCCGGCGCAGATCATCTCGGCCCTGGCGGGGATCGTGGACGGTCTGGGCCTGCCGCATCCGCTGCACCTGCACTGCAACCACCTGGGTGCTCCCGGCAACTTCCACACGACGCTGGAGACGATGAAGGTTCTGGAAGGCAACCGTGCCCACCTCGCTCACCTGCAGTACCACGCCTACGGCGGCGACGACTGGCCGACGATGCGCTCCGAGTCGGTCAAGATCGCTGAGGAGTTCAACGCTCGGAAAAATCTCACAACCGACGCCGGGGCGGTGCTGTTCGGCAACACGGTGACGATCACCGCCGATGGCCCGTGGCAGCATCTTCTCTACAAGCTGACGGGCCACAAGTGGGGCAACATCGACGTGGAGAACGAGACGGGTTGCGGCGTGGTTCCGTACACCTACAAGGAGAAGAACCTTGTCAACGCGGTGCAGTGGGCCGTCGGGCTGGAACTGCTCTTGCTGATCAACGACCCCTGGCGCGTCTACCTCACCACCGACCACCCCAACGGAGCGGCCTTCTGGCGTTACCCGGAGATCATTCAGCTGTTGATGAACGCGGACTTTCGCCGCGAGCAACTCAAAAAGCTCACTCCACGAACACTCAAGCGAATCGTCCTGCCGGAACTGAATCGGGAGTACACGCTTTACGAGATCGCCATTATCACCTCCGCGGGGCCGGCCCGGGCACTGGGGTTGCCGCGGAAGGGGCACCTTGGAGTCGGTGCGGACGCGGATATCGCGATCTTCAACGACGACAAGGATGCGGCCCGCATGTTCGCCTATCCGCGCTACGTCCTCAAGGGCGGTGAGGTAGTGATCGAGGAAGGGGAGATTCGCAAGACCGTCGAGGGCAAGGGGCTGCTGGTGCATCCCGACTATGACGAGAAGGTCGAGGACTTCATCCGGCCGCTATTCCAGCAATACTACACGATGTCGTTCGACAACTACCCGGTGGAGCTGGAGCGGATCGAACACCCGGAGGTCCGGCCATGCCAGCCGTCGAACTGACGACCAGGACCGTCCTCACGCTGAAGGAGCGGCCCCATGTTCCCCTGGAGGCCGAAGTCCTCGCCCCCGACGTGATCGCCGCGCTCCGGCACGACGAGCTGTGCGCTCTGCCGGTGGTTCTGGGGAAACGGCAATGTCGGCTGGACGATTTCTTCGAGGTCGAAGGGCCAGGGAGTGAGGAGTTGGAGATCCGCGGGGACGTCGGACGGGTCAAGTGGATCGGTCGGGGGATGACGCGGGGGCGCATCCGCATCGCGGGCAATGCCGGCATGCACCTGGGCGCCTACATGAAGGGCGGCACCATCGAGGTATCGGGCAACGTGTCGGACTGGATCGGCGCCGAGATGCGTGGCGGGTTGATTCGTATCGGCGGCGACGCCGGCGGGCAGATCGGGGCTGCGTATCGGGGCAGCCTCTCGGGGATGAACGGCGGAACTATCCTGATCGAAGGTTCGGCCGGGATCGAGGTTGGGATGAGGATGCGCCGCGGCATCATCGCCGTCAAGGGGCGGGTCCGCGACTTCGCGGGGCTGCAGATGAAAGGCGGCACCATCGTGCTGATGGGCGGCGCCGAGATACGGACCGGGGCGTGGATGGTCCGGGGCACGATCATCGCCCTGACGCCGGTGCGGCTGCTGCCGACCTTCTCCCCAGCCTGCGAGTACAACCCAGCGTTCCTCCGGCTCTACGCGAAACACCTCCAGACGTTCGGATTCGGCATTCCCGTCGAGCCGGACAAGGGATCCTATCAGCGTTGCACCGGGGATACATCGGTGCCGGGAAAAGGCGAGATCCTTGTGTGGCGGCCGCGCGTGTGAGCGGTCTACTGGAACTGGCACCCGCCCCCAAACCGCTGCCCCAGTTCCGGCCACGCGGCCCATACCTCGTTGTGGCGCAGGTCCACCGCGCGCAGGCTTGCCAGGGATGTCGAAGCGGCCAGGGCCTTCGCTCCTGCCGCGCCGATCTTATTGTTGTACAGGTGCAGGCGACGCAGCGCGCCGAGATGCGCGGAGGTGGCCAGGGCGATTAACCCGGCGTCGCCGATGCCGTTGCTGCTCAGCCACAGCGTTCGCAGGCCAGCGAGGTTCGGGCAGGCGGCCAGGATGCGCAGGCCCTCGTCGCCGAGGTCGTTGCCACAAAGTTCGAGCCGTCGCAGGCGGGTGACGGCGGCCAGGTTGATGCACATTTCGGCTTTGGGTACAATACCAACAACAACACCAAGAGAGATTGGGAGAGAGACCATGCAGCGCGTACGAGTGACCGTCAAGCACAACCCGGAGGATCCCGCCGACGACCTGCGGTGGGCGGCCCGCGTGCGGCGCGACCTTTGGGCTCACTCCCCGGTTGAGATCGACCCGGACAGCCCCCGACACGGCACGCACCGCGACGAGCGTAAGAACGCGTTCTTCGAGTTCGCCACGGACCGGTTCCAAGAGGTGCAGCGGGTACTACACGAGTACGGGTACGAGGGCCGTGCCGAGGCGAAGGTCGTCAACGAAGACGGTGGCATGGAATGCGTGAACTGTGGCAACCTTACGCCGAAGCTGACGACGGTGTGCCCGAACTGCTCGTTCCGCGATGTCGAGCCGTGCCCCTACTGCAACAACGAGATCCCGCGGGTGGAATACACCCCCGTCTCGGGTAACCTGTTCAAGTGCCCGATGT
>DASPXY010001023.1:0-6577 GCA_035637055.1 Gemmataceae bacterium
CAGCGAATCGGGTTCAATGAGCACGGCGCTCGCTACCAGCGTGGCGAGGGTGACAGCCACCGCGCCCGCCAGCTGACTGCGGTTCCGCCGCGCAGCGGTGGCGGCGTAGCAGAACATCATCGCGGCACACCACAGCCCAGCCCCGGCCATCATCATCGTAAAGACATCCGTATACTCTCCATACTCCGCCTGGTACAGTACCCCCAGGAGAAACCGGCCAGCGACCAGGGCCACCAGCACGCCCGCGGCGCCGACGGCAGTGCCCAGCCCAACCAACTTGAGCACCAGGACACGGAACGCGCGCAGGTTCCCGGCAGCGTAGTGCGCTGCCAGCCGCGGCGCCGCTGCCTGCCCCAGAGCATTACTCAAGAGTTGGCCGACCACTGTGACGTACGCCAGCGCCGCGAAGATGCCGAGGGCTCCCTCACCCATGCGCTGCTCGACGAAGTAGCGCGGGATGTTGGCGCTGAGCACTAGCAGGACGGTGACCAGCCCGAGCGGCAGGGCCAGCCACGCCAGCCGCCGCAGTGCCGCCCACTCCCAGCAGGGGCGGGTGGCGGGTGGCGGGTGGCGGGTGACGGGATTGCTTTGCCCATCACCCGCCACCCGCCACCCGCCACCCGCACGCAGCCAGGCCGGGCTGCGCACGTCGTAGAGCAGCAGCAACAGGCCCCACGTCCCGGCGAGGGCGAGCGCCCCGGTCGCTACACTGCCGCTCAGCCAGACCGCAGCCGCCAGCGCCAGCAGCGATAGCGGCCCCTTGAGCATCAGCGACCGGGCGACCCGGTCCATCCGCCCGTGTTGCTGCATCAGACCGTGGTAGGCGTCGCTGATGGCCTCGAACGCCTTGCCGAGCCCGACCGCCAGGAGCACGCCCATCGTCGCCGGGCTGTAGCCGGCGCCCAGGGCGATGCCCGCGATCGCCGCCAGTCCGAGCATGGTTGTGATGAGACGCAGCGCCAGGTAGTGCCCGAAACGATACTCCTGGGCGGCGTCGGTCGCCTGGAGGGCGGTGAGTTGCAAGTTGGCGAACAGCATCACCGGGCCGGTAATCGCGAGGGCCAGGGCGAACTGGCCGACCATCGCCGGCGAGCCGAGCTTGGCCAGCACGATCAGCATGCCCCACTGACAACCCGCATACACAAAGTTGCCCACGAGCGCCCAGGAAAAATTGCGGCGCACCGAGGGCTGGCCCTGTGCCGGTTGGGGCTCCGAGGGCTGAAGAACGGAGAATGGAGAATGAAGAACGGAGAACGGAAAATGGAGGTCGTTATTCTCCGTTCTCGGTTCTCCGTTCCCTGTTCTCCATTCTCCATTCCCCATTTGGACTCCCTCAGGTTCCCTATGTTGCGACCCCATTCACCGCCGCCGGGCGCTTGTGGGGCACAGCCGAACGGACGGGCTCGACGCTTGCCTGCCGAGATGCCTCGTGCTCGTACTCCGGCACGATCTCCTTGAACTTGCCGTGCAGGCGGCCCATTTCCGGAGAGCCCGCCAGCTTGATGAGTTCGTCAATGTGGCGGTTGATCTCCTCCCAACTCTGCGGCGTGAGGTGGCCGACGAAGATGCGCGGGTGGTGCGTCCGAGTGGCGCTTTCCTCGTCGAGCGCCAGTTCCTCGAACAGTTTCTCGCCCGGCCGCACCCCGGTGAAGCGGATCTCGATGTCCTTCTCCGGGAGCAGTCCCGACAGCCGGATCAGGTCGCGCGCCAGATCGACGATTTTCACCGGCGCGCCCATGTCGAGGATGAAAAGCTCGCCGCCGCGACCCATCGAGCCGGCCTGCAGCACCAGCTGACACGCCTCCGGAATGGTCATGAAGTAGCGCTTCATCTCCGGATGGGTCACCGTGATCGGCCCGCCCTGAGCAATTTGCCTTTTGAAGATCGGAATTACACTGCCAGCGGAGCCGAGCACATTCCCGAAGCGCACCGCCACGAAGCGCGTTTTGCTCCGCTGCGACAGCGCCTGAATGTACAGTTCGGCCACGCGCTTCGAGACCCCCATGATCGGGGTCGGATTGACCGCCTTGTCGGTCGAGATCATCACAAAGACGCCCACGCCGTGGGCACTGGCCAGGTCCGCCAGCGTGCGCGTTCCGCGGACGTTGTTCTTGACCGCCTCGCCGGGGTTCGCTTCCATGAGCGGCACATGCTTGTGAGCGGCGGCGTGGAAGATTGCCGCCGGCCGGTACTCCGCCAGGATCTGATTCATCCGCGGCTCATCGCAGATATCGGCGATGCAAGCGACCCTTTTAATATCTGGACACTCCTCAGCGAGCTGCCCGTTGATGTGAAAGAGGTTGTTCTCCGCCTTTTCGAGGAGGATGAGCGTCTCCGGCTGGAAGCCGCACAGGACGCGGCACAGCTCCGAGCCGATACTGCCGCCGGCGCCGGTGATTAGCACGGTGCGGCCCTTGACGATGCCGGCGATGGCCTCGCCGTCGAGGTTCACCGCGGGGCGGCGCATCAGGTCGTCGATGGCCACGTCGCGGATACGCGAAAGGTTGACCTTGCCGACGACGATCTCGTGGAGTTCAGGGATGATCTTGGCGGCAATGCCGCACTCCTCGCACGCCAGGGCGATGCGGCGCAGCGCGCTCCCGCCGGTATCGACCAGGGTAATCAGCGCCTGGCGAGCGCCGTGGCGACCGACGACCTCGGCGACCTGGCTGATGTTCCCCAGCACGGGCAGCCCCTGGAGCACCAACCCGGCCTTGGCAGGATCGTCGTCCAGAAAGCCGAGCGGCTCAATGCCGAGGTCGGGGCGCAGGACAATCTCGCGGCCAACAAGGACACCAGCGCGGCCGGCGCCGATGAGCAGCGTCGGGACACGCTTCGGCGTGATGGCAGTGAGGCCTTTGCGCTCCGCGCGCTCCACCCAGAGGCGCACACCGCCCCGCAGGCAAGACAGGCCAAGAAAACTCAGAGGCAGATTGATCAGCAGCACCCCATAGGGCACCGGCGGGCCGTCTCCGGGCAGCAGGAGCCCGGGAGCTGGCTGCGCGAGCAGGCGCCACACCAGAAGGACGACTGTCGCCAACGCCAGCGCCGATAGGATGCGCTGTGCCTCCCACAGGCCGGAATAGCGCCACGCTCTCCGCGGTACGCTACAGAGGTAGAGGCAACCGTACTCGACGACGAGGATCACTGGCAAGGCTTGCAGCATCACCCTGGCGTAGTGTGCGGGCACCACCCAGCCCTCGAGCCGAATGCTGACCGCCAGGAAATAGGCTGCCGTGAGGACGACCAGATCGAGGACGGTCTTCCCGATCCGAGCGAACCGAGGACACCCGGACATCGCCTTCCCCTCCGTATGAAGTCGGATTTCGCCATCTCCGTTGACCCGCTTGCCAGCAGAGGGAAAGTGGTGAACGAGCGGCGGGGTTTATCCCCGCCGTCTGGGGCTGCAACGGCGGGGATAAACCCCGCCGCTCGTTCGCTTTCCCTGTGGCGTGTTGCTCGTTAGCCAACACCCGCGCTTACGCTTCGGGCTCGGACATGGGTGTTGTCTGGCTGTATTTTGGGGCGTAGGCGCCGCCGAAGTGTTCGTAGCCGCGCCTGCTAGGATTCATGCCGTTGACGACGACGCCGAGGACCGGCACCTGAAGGTCACGCAGTACGTCGCGGGCGCGTTCGGTGAGCGGCCGATCGTTGCTCGTGACCCGGACGTTCAGGAGCACTCCATCGACGCGCAGGGCGACCACGCTCGGGTCGGTGACGGCCAGCAGCGCCGGCGTATCGACGAGGATCAAGTCATAGGAGTCCCGCAAGGAGCGCAGCACCTCCTCGAAGCGCGGCGAGGTCAGCAACTCCGCGGGATTCGCCGGCCGTGGGCCGCAGGGCAGCAGCGACAGGCCGGCCGCTACCCACAATCGCCTTCTCCAGCGATGCCTTGTCGGCGAGAACGGACGCCAGGCCCGTCCCGGCCTCGACGCCGAACAGGCGGTGCAACCGCGGCTTGCGCAGGTCGGCATCGACAAGCAGCACGCGCTTGCCCGACTGAGCGACCGACACGGCGAGGTTGGCCGCCAGCAGCGATTTGCCGTCGCCCGAGGCCGGGCTCGTGATCTGGACCACCTTCGGCCCGGCCCCACTGCGGAACAGGAGGGCCGTCCGCACTCCGCGATAGGCTTCGGCCGCGGCGGAACTGGGACGGTGAGATGCGGACAGCATGGGGTCGAGAGTCGAGGATCGGGGATCGAGGGCTTGTGGCTTGAAGAACGGGATGTGGCCGATCACGGGCAAGTGCAGCGCTTGCCGAACCTCGTCGGCCGTGCGGAAACGCTTGTCGCGGATCTCGGCGAGGTAGGCCAGCGACAGGCCGCTGAGAGCGCCCAGCAGCAGCGCCGCCGGGAAGATTTGCAGGGCGCTGGGCTGCACCTTCTTGCCGGCGGCCGGCGGGGCGATGATGCGCGCGTCGCAGCCGCCGCCGTCCTTCGCCAGGCCGACCTGCTGCAACTGCTTGACGACCGCGTCATACAGCGCTTGCCGCCGCTCGATGTCGGCGCGGCGCGTCGCGTCCTCGATCTCGGCGGCGATCAGTTGGCGGACACTCGCCTGCTCTTGCCGGGACAGGTCGGCCAGCAGTCGTTCCTCCGTCTCGCAGTGCTTGAGCTGCTGCCGGCAGTAGTCCCGATACAGCGATACCGGATCGTCTTTGGTGGTGTTGGGGCGCCAGGCGGCCGACGGGCCGGCGAGGAAATTCCGCGTGACCTCGATGCGTTTGCGCAGCGCGATCACCTCGGGATGATTGGGGCCGCGCGTCTCCAGCAGTTTCTGCTCCTCCATCAGCAGCGGGTGCAGCTGGCCTTGCAGGCTCACGGCCGGGCCAGCGCGGGCGCCGTCGGCCTGACCGATCCAGGTGGCGATCAGGGCGAGCAACGCCTCATGGCCGGCGTCCTTCGGGTCGGCGTCGAGGGCGGTGAGTTGGGCCTGCAACTCCGCCTTGCGCAGCAGCAGCGCCGCCCGCTTGCCCTCGATGCCGATGAGGCGATCCTGAAGCAAACTGGCGCCCTCTTTGCCTCGGGAGAGGAGCAGCGGAGCCTCCTGACGGAACTTCGCATAGGCCGCCTTCCTTTCGGCCAGCCCTTGATCCAGTTCGTCCCTGGCCTGGGTGATCAATTTCAGGGTGTCGTTGCTGAGATCCTTGAACGTCTCATCAAGGAAGTCTTTGTAGCTCTCAATAATCGCGTTCAGGATGGTGGCACAGTCCTCGGGGCTGGTGCCGCGGAAGGTGAGGGTCAGAATGTTGTCGGCGTTTCCCGGTCGGGCCTTTCCCGCGCGCCACGGTCAGGGCCTTGATAATCCGCTCGGTCAGCGGCTCACCGTGTACCTCGCCGGCCAGACTTGGGAGGCTGCCGAGGTTGCGTTTGGTGCAGGCGCGCCCGATGATGAGAGGACTGCGAATGAGCACCTGATGCGTGGCCGCGTAGTCCTCCAGGGGCAACTCGCGGCTATCGACGCCGGTAACGGCGCCGGGCCGCTTCTGCACCACGAGCACCTGAGCGGTCGATTGATAGACGCGCTCGGCGCGGACGTAGTAAACAGCGGCCAACCCGAAGAACAATCCCGTTACGAGCGAGATGAGGAGCTTGCGTCTCCAGGCGACTTGCAACAAGCCGTGCCCGGAAACTGGGGCGGCGCTGCCGTCAGTGGGGGCTCCCGTGAGGTGCTGGACCACGTCGTCCTCCTGCGGTTGTCAAAGTCAGCGAGAGGGTGGAGCCGCCGGCTTTGGAGGGCGGCTGTCAAAATCGGATCTGTAGTTGGTTCGGTTGCGGATGGTCAGAAACGGGGCAGACTCCGTCCCCGTGGGAGAGCCATTGCGAGGCGCTCCCGTTCGGAGGGGCCGTTGCGCGGCTTTCCATGCCTTGAGTTCGGTCGGATCCTGAGGGTGTGGCCAGGCTGATCAGAGGGAGGGCCGCCCCTGCGCTGTCGTCACGACAGTTCTGGGGATACGCGGGGGGCGCCGATTTGGGGGATGGCGACCCGATACCTGCGCGGAGAAGATTCCTTCTCCTGCCTTCCCTGAGAGTGGAGCGCCCCGCCCTGGACAAGCGTGCAACTCGCGTGGTCAGTCCTGGGGCTGGTTCGCCGTGACGAAGGGTGTTGGCAAATTCGTCGCGTCGATTTGGGGAGTCAATCGTACGCCATGTTGTTTGTGGGGATTGTTATCCTGATGACAGTTTTCACAAACCGCAAAACAGCGGGTAGCGAGTAAGGAAGTAGTGCAACCCATACTTGGTGAGAAGTCAAGGAAGAGATGGTAAAAAGAGAATTCAGGGGGTTTGGCGAAGGCGACGCCCTGAGCGCTGCACGAACCGCCCGACACACTTCTTGAGACTCCCCTCCCCGATTGCTAGGATAATTCGGATGGGTGGCGGGTGACGGGTGGTGGGTGGCGGGAGAAGACACAAACTCCTCTCCTTCTCCCGCCACCCATCACCCGTCACCCGCCACCCACCCTCGGGAGTTCGCTCCTCATTCCAACGAAGTTACACCATGAGTTTCGGCGACAAACAGATCGACCCTGACGACTTCTTTGCCGAGACGCGCATGTCGTTTGGGGAACACCTCGATG
>DASPXY010001024.1:0-3789 GCA_035637055.1 Gemmataceae bacterium
TCGGAAGGATGAAGGCGGAAGGATGAAGGATGAAGCAGAGAAGGTGTTGATTCATCCTTCATCCTTCCGCCTTCATCCTTCAAGCGCGGCCGTTTCCACAGGCCGACGGCGGAGCGCGCCGGGAAGCCGTTGACGGTCAACTCGTTGCCGATCAAGCGAATTTCCAGGGTGTTCGGCTGATCCCAGCGCGGGTCATCGGCCCGATAGCGCTCCGTCAAAAAGTGGATGCGCTGATTGCTCGAACCGATCCAGCGACGGCGCGTCTCCGGCAGTTCGCGGACGTACGGCCCATCGACCAGGATGTCGGTCTCAGCGAGTAGGTCCGCAACGGCCGGGTCCGGCAACGTCCGCGCCTCTTCCAAGGTGTACCCGCTGAAGACCATCACTGTCAAACCCAGCAGGTGGACTTCGCGGGCCAGAGCCAGCGCTGCGGTCGCGTGCGCCAGCGGTTCGCCGCCCAGCAGCGTGACACCCTCGACGCCCTGTTCGGCCGCGGCGGCCTTCACCTGCTCGACCACGCCGGCCAGAGTGAAGCGTTGTCCGCCGGTGAACGGCAGCATCTCGGGATTGCAACAGCCCGGACAGCGCAGCGGACAGCCCTGAAACCAGAGCGCAAACCGCCGCCCCGGTCCCTCCGCCTCGGTGCAGGGGATAATCTGGGCCACTGGCAGCACAATTCCGCTCATCGGTCGCTGTCGCAGTCCCTGGAAACGAGATCCGCCGAGGTGATTTGGGTCACCAGTGACCCAAATCGTCACCCCATTGTATCAAGGAAAGGAGACGTAGGGGGAGGAAATGGTTCTCGCTTTTCCAGCGCGCCCAATCCGCCGGCCGCTGACGCCTGATGGAGTAGGGGAGTCATCGACTGTGACGACAACCGAGACGCAATCATGATCGAACCCATCGCCGATGCCGATGAGCGCGAGCAGCGCCTGGATGAAGCCATTGCGGCCTATTACGAGGCCATCGAGAGCGGCTGTCCGTTCGACCGGGCCGCGTTCCTGGCTCGCCACCCTGACCTGACGGAAGGGCTGAGCGTGTTCCTCGACGATCGGGAGGCGTTCGAGCGGTGCGCGGGCGGCGACAGCGCCATCCTGCCGCTCGACAGCGCTCCAACGGTCATCCAGAGACAAACGACGCCCCTCAGCGCGCCTGTCGGAATTGGCCGCATCGGCGACTACGAACTCCTGCAAGAAGTCGGCCGCGGCGGCATGGGCATCGTTTACAAAGCCCGGCAGAAGTCGCTCAACCGCATTGTCGCCCTCAAAATGATCCTCGCTGGCCGCCTCGCCGCCCCCGGCGACGTCCAGCGCTTCCGCGCCGAGGCGGAAGCCGCCGCCAACCTCGATCACCCGAACATCCTGCCCATTTACGAGGTCGGCGCGTATCAAGGGCAACACTTCTTTTCCACCAAACTGATCGACGGCGGCAGTCTCGCCGAGCGCCTGCCGGAACTCGTCGGTCAGCCGCGCCGGGCCGTCGAACCGCTGGCACAGGTCGCCCGGGCGATCCACTTCGCCCACCGCGCCGCCCTCATCCATCGCGACCTCAAGCCGGCGAACATCCTCCTTGACGCCGACGGCCGGCCCTACGTTGCGGACTTCGGCCTGGCCAAGCGCATCCTCGCCGAGCCGGGGGTGTCCACTCCCCGCAATGTGACCCAGACGGGCACCATCGTCGGCACGCCGGCGTACATGCCGCCCGAACAGGCCCGCGCCAACAAACAACTGACCACCGCCTGCGACATCTACAGCCTCGGAGCCATTCTCTACGAGCTGCTCACTGGCCGACCACCGTTCCGCCGCGATACGCCGCTGGAAACGCTGCTCGACGTGCTGGCCCGCGAGCCTGTCGCGCTGCGCTCCCTCAAGCCAGAACTCGATCGCGACCTGGAAACGATCGTGCGCACCTGTCTCGAGAAGGATCCGGCGCGGCGCTACCGCTCGGCCGAAGCACTCGCGGAGGATCTCGAACGCTGGCTTGCCGGCGAGCCGATTAGCGCCCGCGCCGTCGGCCGCGCCGAACGCGCCTGGCGCTGGTGCCGCCGCAACCCCGCCCTCGCCGCTGCCAGCACGCTCGCCGCCGCCGCCCTGGTCGCCGCCGTGATCGCCACCGCCGGCTACGGTGTTGAGCAATCCCGCCGCGCCACCGAGCAGGGCCACGCTACGGAGAATCTGCGTCGAGCTCTCGATGAGGCCCGCCAGCAGCGGCACGAGGCGCAGCGACTGTCGGCAAACTTCGCCCTGGAGCGCGGCCTGACCGTGTGCGCACTGGGCGATGTACGCCGCGGGCTGCTCTGGATCGCGCGGAGCGAGCAGCTGGCCCCGGAGGACGAGAAGGCGTTGCGTCGCGCCGCCCGCATCAACCTCGCCGAATGGGGCCGCGAGGTCAGCCCGCTCCGTCTCACCTTTCCCGCTCCGTTTCCCCTGGGCGCCGGCAGGGACTCGACGTGCGTGGCTATCACCCCCGACGGACGGCTCATCGCCGTCGGCGAGGAGAACGCGGTGCGCCTCTGGGATGCACGCACCGGCCGGCAACTCGGAGAACCCCTGGAGCATGGCGGCCCGATGGGGCAGGTATTCTTCAGCCCCGACGGGCAGCGCCTGCTCAGCGGCGGCAGCGGCAATGGGCCCTGGCGGCTCTGGGATCCGAGGACACGCCAGCCGGTCGGCGCACCGCTCAAGGAGAGTGACGGATCGCAGTACGCGCTCTTCAGTGGGGAGAGTAAGTTTGTCCTGACCGTCAACCGCGACGGTCCCGTCCACCTCTGGGACGCGGTCACGGGCCGCCTGCTCCGCCCCCTGCGCCTGCCGGACAAGACGACTCTCCTCCAGGCGGTTTTCCTGCCCAACGACCGCGGCCTCCTCGCCGCCTGTTCCGATCGGACCGTTCGGAGCTGGGACACCGCGACCGGCGAGGAACGGGCCAGGCCCTTCGTCCATCCGCAGGCGGTCAGCGGCGTCGCCCTGCGCCCCGACGGCAAGGCGTTCCTGACCGGCTGCGCCGACAAGAACGCTCGTTTGTGGAGTCTGGAGACCGGAAAACTTCTCATGCCACCCTGGAAACACCCGGCAGCAGTGAAGAGTGTCGGCTTTAGTGCGGACGGCCGGCGCGCTCTCACCGTCGCCGCCGACACCGTGCGCACCTGGGATGCCGCGCTCGGCCAGCTCCTCACCGAAACGCAAGTACCCGCCACGCCGCGGCACGTTCGCCTCACCGCCGACGGTGAAACCCTCGTCGTTGCCGAGTATGGTGGGTTCCGGGTCGCCGTGCGGTTCTATGACGCCCTGACCGGCCTGCCGTCAGGGCAGCCCCTGGATGAGTCGCGCGGCGTTTGGAGCCTGTCGCTTACCCCCGAAAGCCGTGAGGTGATCGTCGGTGCGCATGGAGCCAAACTGTGGGGCCTGCCCGAGCACCGCGATCTTGGCCTGTTTTTCCGCCACGACGGCCCGCTCACCGCGGCGGTCTTCAGCCCCGACGGCAAGCAGATCGCAACGGCCGGTCAGGATGCCTTGGTGCGTATCTGGGACGGTACGACCGGCAAGCCCCTGGGCGAACCGCTACCGCACCGCGGGGCTGTCAACGCGATCGCCTTCAGCCCCGAGGGCCAGACGCTGCTCGCGCTGTCCGCTCATGACACTTCCTGGCGACCCGCTGGCGGCACCGGCGAGGTTCAGGTTCATGATGCCGTTACCGGCAAGCCCAGGGGTGGTGCGCTGCCAGCGCGACTGGCAATTGCTACCCGTCCGGACGACAAGCGGAGCCACGGCCCGGTAACGAGCCTGGCCT
>DASPXY010001025.1:0-6934 GCA_035637055.1 Gemmataceae bacterium
AAGCCCCCTGATGCTCCGGAGCATCAGGGGGCTTACGCCCCCCGCTCGCCGGACGGAGGGCTGCCGGAGGAGTTCGTCAAGCTGTCCTGCAGTGGTCCCATGCCGACGGGCCTCGCGAACGATCTCCGCCAGGCGCGCGAACAACTCGAGCACGCCCTGCACAGTTTTGAGATTCGCTTCGAGCCGCCCGCCCCGCAGTTCGGCGGTAAGAAACTGGCGGAGTTGCCGCTCGACACCTTGCGCCAGCGCCTCGCCGCCCTCAAGGAGCGCGTCGGCGAGTTGGCCGACTGGATCGACTGGCGCACGCTCACCGATCGCTTTGCCCATCTCGGGCTGGCCACCCTCGCGAGCGAGCTTCAGAAGACACGGCCGCCGCGCGAACAACTCCTCGACATCCTGATGAAGGCGGTGCTCAGCGCCTGGGTCGAGCACGTCTTTCAGCAAGAGCCGGCGCTGGGCCAGTTCCGCCGCCAGGAGCACGAGCGCATCCTCGCGGAGTTCAAGGAGCTGGATCGGGGGCTGATCCGTCATGCCGCCCAGCGCGTCGCTCAACTCGCCGACGAACGCAAACCGCAGACGCCGCTGGCCGTCCCTGGCTCGGAGATCGCGGTGCTGATGCGCGAGGCCCATAAGAAGACAAAACACCTCCCCATTCGCCGGATTTTCGAGGAAATCCCCGAACTGTTGCTCAAGCTCAAGCCGTGTCTGCTGATGAGTCCGCTCTCGGTCAGCCAGTTTTTGCATCCCGAAAAGGTTCAATTTGACCTGGTCGTCTTCGACGAGGCGTCGCAGATTCTGCCGGAGGACGCCATCGGCGCCATCTATCGCGGCAAGCAGGTCATCATCACCGGCGACGACAAGCAACTCCCACCGACCTCCTTCTTCCAGCAGGGTGAGGCCGACGACGGTAGCGAGGATGGCGACGAGGCGCCGCCGGTATTCGAGAGTGTTCTGGACGCCTGCCTGGGCGCCGGGCTGCGGCCGCACATGCTGCGCTGGCACTATCGCAGCCGCCACGAATCGCTGATCGCCTACTCGAACGCCCGTTTCTACGACAATCGCCTGGTGACGTTCCCCACCGCCCGCGACAGCGAGCCGACGCTTGGGGTGAAGTTCCACCATGTCGCCGACGGCGTCTACGATCGCGGCGGAAGGCGGGACAACCGGCGCGAGGCCGAGGTGGTCGCCGACCTCGTCTTCGAGCATGTGCGCGAACACGGTAACCGCAAGACGCTGGGCGTGATCGCCTTTAGCCAGGCACAGATGATCGCCATCGAGGACGAGATCGACCGCCGCCTGGAGCAGAACCCCGACCTGGAGCCGTTCTTCAAAGCGGATCGTTTGGAGGGCTTTTTTGTCAAAAATCTGGAGACGGTGCAGGGCGACGAGCGCGACGTGATCCTCTTCAGCGTCGGCTACGGTCGCGACGCGCAGGGACGGCTGACGATGAACTTCGGACCGATCAACCGCGAGGGTGGCCAGCGGCGCCTGAACGTGGCCGTCACGCGCGCCCGTGAGCGACTGGTCGTGGTCAGCTCGATCCGCGCCGCCGACCTCGACCTCGGCGCCACCAAGGCCGAGGGTGTGCTGCACCTGTACCAGTATCTCGACTACGCGGAGCGCGGCCTGGTGGCCCTCGAACTGACGAAGCCCAAAGGGGCCGGCGAGCCGGAGTCGCCGCTGGAAAAGGACGTGATCGCCGAGGTGCGGAAGCTGGGCTACCTGGCGACGCCGCAGATCGGTTGCAGCGGATATCGTCTCGATGTCGGCGTCGCCGCCAAGGGGGCACCGGGGCGCTTCCTGCTGGGGATCGAGACCGACGGCGCGAACTATCACGCCGCCGCGACGGCGCGCGATCGTGACCGGCTGCGGCAAGAGGTGCTGGAGCAACTCGGCTGGCGGATTCACCGCATCTGGTCGCCGGACTGGATCTACCGCCGCGATGAAGAAATCGCCCGGTTGGGCCAGGCGCTTAGCGAAGCGGTGAGCGCTCCCGTAGCCACAAGCGGCTCGCTTGTGAGCCCGGCGGGGTTCGCAAGCGAGCCGCTTGTGGCCACGGCAATGCGCAAGGTGGAGGTGAGCGCTCCTAGTAGTGGCACAATCCCCGGTACGACACCCTACCGGGTCTGCCCGCTGAAGGTGGACAAGAAGGCGGCTCGGGCCGATCTGCACTCAGCCAGCGTTCGCAAGGAGGTATCGCGGTTGCTGGGGCAACTGGTGAACGCGGAAGGGCCGATCCATCTCGACGTGGCGATTCGGCGGTTGCGGCAGGCGTGGGGCGTGGACCGCGCCGGCGACCGCATTCGTCGGGCGGTGGAAGAGGCGACGACCGAATGCGAGCGCAAGGGGCAACTGCGCCGCCAGGGCGAGTTCCTCTGGCCGAAGGCCACGAAGGAGGTGCCGGTACGCGTGCCGGACCCGAAGACCCCCGAAACGGAACGCGACGTCGAGCACATCGCACCGGAAGAGTTGCAGGCCGGTATGCGGTTGCTGCTGCGTGAGGGCGGCGCCATCGGCGAGGAGGCGCTGCTGTCGCAGACGGCCCGGTTGTTCGGCTTCGGGAAACTCGGCGAGTCAATCAAGCAACGACTTAGTGAGGAGCTGGAGGCACTGCAGAAGCAGGGCGTGTGCGTCAGCCGGAGTGGAGCGATCGCGCTGACGACGTGATGAGTGAAGTTGCTCCGAGAAGGTGTTGGCCGATCCCGAGGAACTGTCGCTGGCCACGCGGGCGCAGGCACGGAAACAGGTTGGTGATGGCCTGCCCATCCTCGTTTGCTGGCTTGGCGAACGAGCGGGCGCAGGGGCTCAGGGTGGTGACGGGTGGGTAGCTTCCCTTCGGAGTCGATGATTGGTACGATACCATGTTGTGTTTTGGTCCCACAACAGGAAATTATCGGCCATGAAACTTGAACACATCGAAATCCGGGATTTCCGCGCGGTCGAGCGCCTATCGCTCTCATTTAAAGATGACTTGGGCCTGATCCGCGACTGTATCCCGATCGTCGGCCCGAATACGAGCGGCAAAACGACGATTCTCGATGCCGTTGCTCTCTGCCTAATGCCGGCGACGGAACTGTATCAACTCCGGGAAGGATTGCGCCTAACACCCTCGTCGCTCGTCCGCCGTGGTGGGATTCGAGCATCGGTCACCTGCATAGTTTGGTTCAGTGACGCCGAGGTTGAGGCGACCAGGGAAGTGCTCGAACGGGCAGGCAACCCTTACAATCGGCCGGTGCCCCAAGAAAACCACGTCGAGGTCAATTGGACGTTCCCTGACCCTCAAGGGCGTTACCGAACGGGCTACTACCGCTGCAAGCCTTACGATGGTTGGATGCTGTTCCGCGGTCGGAAGGTGCTCCTCAACAATCTGCACGTTCCCGGTCTGAGTTCGCGAGACTTTCGCCGCCTCGGCCACATCCTGATGTTCGACCAGCAGCGAACGGGCCTCGCGAAAAAGCTCACGTCTTACGAGCTGGCCTTGTTGGGGGAATTGCTCGATCCTGACCTGTCGGAAGGTATGGGAGAAACCGAGCCGGACGATCCGGTCGGAGTCGGTGGTCCGCGTCGCAATGGGTTTGGCCCAGTTGAACGGACGACCGATCCCCGCTTGATCTTGACCAGCCTTGCGATGCGCGCCCAGGTAGCCCAGGATCCGGAGGCGACGGAGAAGGAACAGTTTGCCCGGCTATGTGCTCTTTACGAACGGGTCTGCCACCCTCACAAAATCGTTGGGCTGTACAATACGGACCACGGCCTGGATATGGAATTCAGCGGTGAGCGCGGCGTGTACTCTTACGATGGTTTGAGCAGTGGTCAGCAAATGATCCTGCTCTTGCTTCTGCAGTTTGCAACACGGCGCATCCATCACTCCATCGTCCTGATCGACGAACTGGAACTCCACCTGCACCCTCTCTGGCAGGACCGCCTGTATAACGCGCTGACCGATCTGGGGGACGACAACCAATTCCTCTTCACGACGCACTCGACACATCTGCGTGACACGATCCGCGACGAGTTCCACCACTGCACGGGAGAGTTCGATACTTCGACAGTAACCCAATGAAAGAGCCTCATGGAAGAACTCTGGCTGGTGTGCGAAGGGGGGCCGGGCAGTGTCGATGCGGCCGTCCTCAAGCCAATCTTCACGCACGTCCTGGTCGCCGGGATCACGGTTGTCTCGGCAGGGGGGAGTAGCCCTGGTGTGGCGGCTGCGTTTCTCCAGAGCCACCGCGGCGGGAAAGCGGCGTACGTCGTCGATCGTGACTATCGACGCTGGGAGCAGGCCGAGGCGTCCTTCCACGACGGCACCAATGGGTTCATGTGGCGGCGGCATTCCATTGAGAACTACCTGCTGCCGGCGACCGTGATTGTCCGGGCCTTTCAGCGCCTTCGGCAGCGCGCCGAGCATCAGTTCGCAGGACATCTTCCGGCCTGGGCAATCGCGTTGCCGACGGATCCAGAGCAGGTCACGGATGCCTTGCGTGGGTGTGCCCGGCGGCGCGCGCCGGAAGAGGCCTGCCGGCTTGCCATCCAGAGCCTCTGGGAAGACTTGTCCGAAACGGCGGGGCGAGTCCAGAGACGTGTGCCTCCCCTGCCGCCCGGGAGCGAGGGGCAAGAACTCGTTGGCTGGCGTGAAGCCCTGTGCCAGGAAACGCAACGACTGCGCGACGCAGTGGCCCAGACGATGGGATCCCCTCACCTGGAAGGAACCGCCATCGTCCGCCGGTTCGACGAGATTTACACGCGCGTGACAGCAAACGAATACATCGCCAACCTTCAGTTCCTGAGCGATTTTCACGGCCGGGACTTGTTGGGGGAGTTCCGAAGGTGGCTCGGACACATTGGCGTTCACCTCAAGTACGAGAAACTGGTGGGAGAACTCATTGACGCGGCGGGCGAGGTTTACGCCGCAACCCGCGCAGTCTATACTCCCGACGATTTCCTTGATCTTGCCAACGGGGTGCGGGCCTTGGCGGGCTTGCCGCCGCTGAGTTGAACTGCGGTTCTTGCGATAGTGGAGACTGACCGTGCTGAGGAAAGCCGCCGGTCAACTCATCCCTTCATGACTTGCTCCCACTCGGACAGGAGCCGCATCAGCCCGGGATTAGGCTGCACCTGCCGCCGTTTGGATTGGACAAATGCCAGCGCCCGGTCGCGGCCCCAGTTGTGCTCGAACATCAAATACGCCGTCACCACCATGCCGCTGCGGTTCATGCCGACCCCGCAATGAACGTAGAGCGTCCGACCGGCACGGCGCTGCGTCGCCATGAACTCGACCACGCGCCGCAGCCACGCCACGTCCGGATCCTCACCGCCTTCGAGGATCGGCTCCCACAGGTAAGCCTCGACCGGGTAAGCGTCTTTGTGACCGCAGAGATTCACGACCGCCTTTGTCCGCGACGGCGGCTCTGGCACAGCGCTGCCGATGTAAAGGCCATCCTCCACCAGCGAATAAGGCTCCTCGCGGTAGGAGCGTTCCAGCCACAGCAGCCCGAGCCAGGCACCCACACAGCCCAGCAGTATCGCGACCAGCAACCAGCGACGAAGCCTTTTCATGGTTGCTCCTGATTGTATCCGGCAGGAGCGCCGCTTGACTCGCCAGGTAGGTTTCGCCACAAAGACAGAGAACCCCTGTCTGGCCGCGAGCCCGCCGGTTCGGCCCCGCGACCGGACATACGCCCGTAGAGAAGAGGCCATGTCCGCGGCAAGTCCCGCTGTCCCTGACGTTCACGGCCGTTTCGGTCCCTACGGCGGCCGCTACGTCCCCGAAACCCTGATGTTTGCGCTCCGCCAACTCACCGAACAGTACGAGCATGCGCAGAGCGATCCCGAGTTCGCCCGGCAATTCGCCTACTACCTCAAGCAGTATGTCGGCCGCCCATCGCCGCTGTACTTCGCCGAGCGGCTCACTCACGAGGCGGGCGGCGCACGCATCTTTCTCAAGCGCGAGGATCTCAACCACACCGGCGCCCACAAGATCAATAACTGTATCGGCCAGGCCCTGCTCACGCGCCGCATGGGCAAGCCGCGCATCATCGCCGAGACCGGCGCCGGTCAGCACGGCGTCGCCAGCGCCACCGCCGCCGCCCTCTTCGGCCTGAAGTGCCAGGTCTACATGGGCGAGGAGGACGTACGCCGCCAGCGCCTCAACGTCTTCAAGATGAAAGCACTCGGCGCCGAGGTCGTCACCGTCACCAGCGGCAGCCGCACCCTGCGCGACGCCATCAACGAGGCCATGCGCGACTGGATGGCCACCGTCAACCACACCCATTACATCATCGGCAGCGTCGTTGGGCCGCACCCGTTCCCGGCGATGGTGCGCGACTTCCAGTCGGTGATCGGCCGCGAGGCACGGCAACAATGTCTGGAAGACATCGGCCGGCTGCCCGATGTCGTGGTCGCCTGCGTCGGCGGCGGCAGCAACGCTGCCGGCATGTTTCACCCCTTCATCGCCGACGCTGGTGTGCAACTCATCGGCGTTGAGGCGGGCGGGCGCGGCGGCGGCACCGGCGAGCACGCGGCGACACTGGGCCACGGTCAGCCGGGCGTGCTGCACGGCACTTTCAGTTACGTGCTGCAGGACGAGGAAGGACAGACGGCCCCGGTTCACTCCGTCTCGGCGGGCCTCGATTACCCCGGCGTTGGCCCGGAACATAGTTACTGGAAGGACACCCAGCGCGTCGTCTACACCAATGTCCGCGATACCGACGCCCTGCGCGGCTTCCATCTGTGCTCGCGCCTGGAGGGCATCCTGCCGGCCCTGGAAACGGCCCACGCCGTCGTCGAGGGAATGCGTCAGGCGGCGGAGCGGGCGAAAGAGGACGTGGTCGTGATCTGCTTCTCAGGCCGCGGCGACAAGGACTGCTTCGAGGTGGCGCGCCTCGAAGGCGAGGAGATCTAAGAGATGAACCACAGAGACACAGAGACACCGAGA
>DASPXY010001026.1:0-5150 GCA_035637055.1 Gemmataceae bacterium
AGCACCCGCTCGTGCGCGGTGTGCTGATCCACGATCTGCAACTCATCGCCGACCTGGGCGACCAGGTACCGGTTGGCGACCTGCCCCAGCGGCCGGACCTCCTCCTGCTCCACCGTCGGCAGATACGCCTGCCCCAGCTCCGCCACCCCCGCCGGGCGGGGTTGCCGTCCGGCCAGCACATCCGGTGCCGGGTTGGCATACCCGGGCACATCGCGGGAGCCGTCCGTTGCAACCGGCTGGTCGCGTCTCTGCGGCGGTGAACAAGCCGACACCACAGTCGTCCGGGAGGCGACGGACGCGGGCTTCACCGAAGCCTGGATCCGCGAGCGGACCCACTCATGCACCTGTTCTTGATCCGAAAAGCGCACTTCGCGCTTCGTCGGGTGGACGTTCACGTCCACGTGCCGCGGATCCACCCAGAGCGACAGGACGAACCGGGGCTGGTGCCCTCTGGCCAGGTACGTCCCATAGCCTTCGTAGAGGGCATGCACGATCGCGGCGTTCTTCACCCAGCGGCAGTTCACGAACAAATCCTGGGGCGTCTTCGTGTGTGCCGTCTCCAGGGGGCGCGCGCAGAGCCCCTCCAGGCGCAACCGACCGGCCTCCTCCTGCAGATCCACGCAGGTGTCCACCAGTTGCGCGCCGTACACCTGCTGCACACGATCCCGCAAGGTAGGGACCGCGGGATAGTCCGCCACCACATGGCCGTTGTGCGTCAACCGGAAGTGGATCTTTGGAAACGCGAGCGCCTGTCGCTGCACCGCCTGGCAGACATGCCCGAACTCCGTGGCGGGGCTCTTGAGAAACTTCTTGCGGGCAGGGGTGTTGTAGAACAGGTCCGTCACTTCGACCGTGGTGCCGGGCGCCGCCGCCGTCTCCCGCTGGGCGAGCAACGCACCGCCCTCGAGCCGGACCTCCGTGCCCATCGAGGAGCCGGCCGCGACGGTGACGAGCCGCACCTTGGACACCGCCGCGATGCTGGGAAGGGCTTCGCCGCGAAAGCCCATGGATTGGATGGTCGAGAGGTCGGCCTCGGTACGGATCTTACTGGTTGCATGGCGCTGGAACGCGAGCGCGGCCTCCTCCGACGCGATGCCTTGCCCGTCGTCCGTCACCCTGATGGAACGCCGCCCGGCCAGCTCGACATCCACCGACACGCGAGTGGCCCCGGCGTCAATGGCGTTCTCCACCAGTTCCTTCACGACGGAGGCGGGCCGCTCGACGACTTCGCCGGCGGCGATCTTGTTGATGACGTCGCCCGGGAGGACCGCGATTCTGGGTGTCATCGGAGCTCGGCGAGCCGTCGCCTGGCCAGAGCGGCTTCGGCTGACTGCGGGTACTCGTCCACTACGCGCTTGAGCAGGACGCGCGCCTTAGTGGCGTTGCCCATTTCGGCATAGGCGACGCCCGCCTTCGCCAATGCGGCAGGAACCTTGTCGCTCTTGGGATAGTTGGCGATCACGCGCTCATACGCTTCGATCGCTTTGGAATAACTCCTCTTGTTGAAGTAAGCCTCGCCGATCCAGTACTGCGCGTGGGCCGTCAGGCTGGTCTCGGGAAATCTCTTGAGGAACTCCTCAAAACCTGCGACCGCCAGGTCATAGTTGCCCTTCAGGTAATCGTTGTACGCCTGATTGTAAGCGGCCGTGGGCGTGAGCGCGGCGGTGGGGGCGTCGAGCCCGCCCGCCCTGGGCTTGGCAGTATCGTCGGGCTTGGCGCTCGGCGTCGGAGCCTTGGCCTGAGGCGGGGCAGGCTCTTTCTTCTCCTCCTGGCGAGCGGACTCATCCATGCGCCGGAGCAATTCGCCCAGCTTCTGGTCGAAGCCCTGCTGCCTGATCCGCAGGCTCTCGATCTTGGCCTCCAACGCGTCCAACTGCTTCGCCACGTCGCCCGCCTTCTGGAGGCGGTCCGCTTCCTCCAGGCGCTTGCGTAGCTCCGCCTCGATGTCCTTGAACTTCCGATTCTCGGCTTCGAGACGGCGGACTTCGTCGCGCAGGTCCACGAAATCCGCCGTCGGCACGCACCCGCCCAGGATCAGACTGAGGGACAGGAGGATGGCGCGTCTCATCTAAGGGAGGCCAGCTTGGCTTTTGCCCGTTGGGAGTCCTCGGACTTGGGGTAGTCCGCGATCAGTTGCCGGAGGGCCGACCTGGCGGCCTCCTTGTTGTTGAGCTCGAGGAAGGCCATGGCCTTGCGATAGAGCGCCGGCGCCGCCTTTGCGCTCTTGGGATATTTCCTGACGACGTGCTCGTATTGCTCGAGGCCGCGCTCGTAGTCGCGCGCCCGGACGTAGCACTCCCCCATCCAGAAGTGGGCGTTGGGAACCAGCGGCGAGTCCGGATACTGGACCAGGAACAACCGGAATGACGTGAGCGCCACGTCGTAGTGCCCTTGCCCATAGTACTGCTGGGCCCGATCGTAGGCTTCTTTGTCGCTCAGCGTGGACGCCGGCGCCGTCCGCGAGGCGCCGTTAGGCGGGTCCTTCGCTGCCGATCCGGGGCCGGCCGGCCCGGTCGCCTCTGGGACTTCGCCCCCCACGGCCTGTCTGCCCAACGATTCCTCCATGACCCGCTTCAACTCGCCGAGCCCGCGCGAGTTCTCGTTGACTGTGGCCACCGCGGCGGCGACGGTCTTCTCCAGCGCATCCAGCCTGACCGCCTGGTCTCCCTGCTGGGTTGCCAGGGTCCCAACTTTCACCTCTATCCGGCCGGTCAACTCGGTGACCCGTCGGTCAACGTCGATCGCCTTGTCGTTCAGTGCGCGGAGGACTTTATCAAATTCTGCGAGCACACCCTGAAACCGATTGACCTCCGCCGAGAGCGCTCGCATCTGGAGGTCCGAGTGTTTGATCGCCTCCTCCAGCTTGCCCAAGGCCCCGGCCTGCTGATCCATCTGGGTCGACAGCTTGTTCCCGATCTCCCGGACCTTCTCGGCCACCTGGGCCACACTCCTGTCGGTCGCCTCAGCGCGCTTCTCAGAGCCGCCCAGGCGATCCTGAAGCTTCTTCTCGAGGGAATAGACCTGGGCCTTTTGGTCGTCCAGCGCGCTCTGGAGAGTTTCGACGTCCCGGCGCTGGGTCTCCAATTGCCCGAGCATCTGAGAGAGGTCCTGACCTTTGATTTCGCGGAGGCTGGTCTCCACCTCGGCACTACGTTGGCGAGCCTCCTTCAGCTCGCTGCGGAGCTCTTCGTTCTTACTCAGGAGGTCCCGGGACGTCGTGCGGAGATCCGCCTGCGTCGCGCAGGCGACTAAGAGCCCCCCCAAGCTCGACGCCAGGAGACCGACCAGGACCCGTGCGCTGTGACCCGTCATTTCCCTTTCCCTTCTTCAACCGCCAGGTGCGCCCGGCGGTTCTTCCAGTAACAGGACTCGTCGTGCTCGGTGCACACGGGCCGCTCCTTGCCGTAACTCGTGACGCCCACCGAATTCGAGATCCCCAAGCTCAGCAAGTAGCGTCGGGTTTCTTGCGCCCGCTTCTCGCCCAGCACAAGATTGTATTCAATGGTGCCCCGCTCGTCGCAGTGGCCCTCGATGAGGATCTTCACCGCGGGGTTCTGCTTCAGCGCCGCCGCGCTCTCGGCCAGATTCTTCTTTCCCTCGTTGGTCAGAGCCCAGCGATCGAACTCAAAGTAGACATTCCCGAGCGCCCGCTTCAATCCCTCTCGCGCCTGGCGCACCGCGATCTCGGCTTGATCGGCCTTGGCCGTCACGGTGGGAGGAGGTGGCTTCACCGCCTCCTCCGAGGGAGCTTTCGAAAACCCCTGCAAGGGGGGCGCACCGCCCTTCTCGGTTTGGTCAATCGTCTGTTCGGTCGTTCTGCTGCTCGTCTCCTTCGTCGAACAGGCGGACAGAGCGAAGATCAGCCCCAAGACCAGCGCGCTGCAACCCGACCAGGCTGTTATGCTTCTCATCTCTCACCCTCCAATACTAGGTGCGCCCGACGATTCTTCCAATAGCAGGACTCGTCGGTTTCGGTGCACACGGGACGTTCTTTCCCATAACTGGTTACGGCGACCGTGTTCTTCACGCCCAGCGACTCGAGGTACCGCCGGGTCTCCTGGGCCCGTTTCTCGCCCAAGACCATGTTGTATTCACGGCTGCCCCGCTCGTCACAGTGGCCCTCGATGAGGATCTTGACCGTCGGATTCTGTTTGAGAAGGTCGGCGTTCTGCGCCAAGTTTTTCATCCCCTCGCCGGAGAGGGCCCACTTATCGTACGCAAAATAGATGTCCGTGAGCTGCCGCTTCGCCGCTTCGCGCGCCTGGCGTGCCGCAATCTCCGCGGTATCGGCCTTGGCCACCATCGGTGGTGTCGGAGGTTTCACCGCCTCCTCCGACGGACTCTTGGAGAAACCCTGCAACGGCGCGCTGCCGCCCTCGCCCATGGACCCGCTCGGTCCCCCCTCTGCCGTCCCTGCCTGAGCCTTGCCCGCGCTTTCCGTCGACGACATCATGTTCTTCTTGGCGCAGCCTCCCAGGGCCAGGATCCCAACCAGCGCGAACATCGCCGCCGCCATCACGTAGCTTGTCCGTCCCGTCAGACTTCTCATTCGTCTGTTCTCCATTTGCCCGTCGGCACTGATCTTACCAAATCCCGCTGTGACGTCAATGCTGGCACCCATGGGCACGGATGGCTCACGGCGCCGACCACGCAGGATCTTCGTTGGACGTCCCACCGGTCGTCAACCGTTCCAGGCCGGTGCCATCGGTGTTTATCATATAGATATCCCGCCTCGCATTGCGAGTGGAACTGAACGCGACGTGCCGCCCGTCCGCCGACCACGCGGGCGATTCGTCGTTGCTGCTGCCGGTCGTCAACTGCCGCCCCTGCTGGCCATCGGGGCTGATCAGGCAGATCTTGAGGATTCTCCGCTCGTCGCGGCACACATACGCGATCCAATCCCCTTTGGGCGACCATGCGGCTGCCGTATTATAGCTCCCCTGTTGGTCCCGATAGGTCAAGGGGCGGACGTTCGTGCCGTCCACGCTCATGAGATAGATCTGCGGCGTGCCGCCCCGGTCTGAAGTGAAGGCGAGTTCGCGGCCGGTCGGCGACCATGTCGGCGCAAGGTCCGCGGCCCCATGGTCGGTCAGCCGTTCGAACCGCTTGCCGTACTTGTCCACCTTGTAGATCTCCGAATTGCCGTCCTT
>DASPXY010001027.1:0-3373 GCA_035637055.1 Gemmataceae bacterium
CACCGCCGCCTCCGCCGCGGCCAGCGCCCGACTCTGATCCGCGCCGACGATCAGAAAGTTGCCGCCGGCGACGCCTTTGACGGTGCCGAAGACGTCCTCGCAGGTGAACTCGCCGTCCATGACGGGCAGCCGCCACCAGCGGTGGCCGTCGAGCTTCTTGCTGAACTGCCAGCCGTCGCCGAAGAAGCGCAGGTTGCCGCCGACACGGATGTTCTTGCCCTTGACGAGCGGCAGGCCATTGTAGCAGGCGGTCGTCGGGCACGTCAGCACGCACTGGCCGACGCGGTTGATGACGGCCTTCTGCAGCGCGTCGCGGTTGAAGGCGAACAGCAGCAGGCTGACGCCGGGGCGACCGTCGGGCGTTTCGTCGGGCGTGAGGACGCGCTCGATGCCGGCCTCGGCATCGCAGCCGATGACCGACGCGGCGTAGCCGGTCGCCATCTGGCCCGCGGTCTGCGCCCACGCCGTCGTCTCGGCGGTGACGATGAGCCGCGCCGCCGTCATGGGAAACGCCTCGGCGAAGGTGTCTTCGATACCCACATCGTTGATGGTTAGCATTCGACCGGTGGCCAGTGGTTAGCGGTTACGGGACAGAGAAGACATAAGAAGCCCTGTCGTGTCTGTCCACTAACCCCCGCTCGAAGCGTTACCGCTTTCCCAGCCCGAGAAAGACGCAGCGAAGCGCCGCGGAAGTCGATACTCGCGCAGCCTTCGCGGCCGCATCCGCCGAGGCGTGCGCCATAATAGCAGTACCTTTCACCGCGAATGGATGCCCTTCACGACGAATCCTATCTTGACGAGGCACTCATGCGAACGCAACTCAGCTGGGCCTTGGCCGGCGTGGTTCTCCTGTCCTGGTGGGCGGCGCTGCCGATGCAAGCCGGCGCCCAGGTCTTCACCAATGACCACATCGACCGTGGGCTGCGCACCGGCGTCTGGGCTCCCTACGATGGCATGCCCTACACGCAGCGCTACGGCTACAACACCGGCGCATTCCTGTACTTCAACGGCAGCAATCGCCAGTTATACTATCTCGATTATCTCGATCGCCTCGACCGCGCCGAGAAGTTTGGCTATCGTCGCCCTGCGGGGCCGTACGACTATCCGCCGGGGTATCCTCCTCATCGCGGCCCTTGCTGCGATCCGCCCGTGGTGATATACCCCAACGGCAGATAACGGATCCTTCTGCCGCTGGCGGCTTCGCGGTCGGAGCGCCAAGCCGCCAGCGGCGCACCAAGGAATCCTTCCATGCTCGCGCGCTTGCTCACTCCTCTCGGGATTCTCACCGCGACGCTCTGGACCGCACCGCTCTGGGCCGGCGTTGGCGATCCGCAAATCCGCACCGATCATCTCTGGTATCCCGGCGAACTGGCCTGCTCGACCTTCGAGCGCCTGTTCGCCACGCAGGCCGAACTTTATCAGCGCGTCGTCGGCGTCAAGGCGGTGACCGACGAGCAAAAGGCGCTGGCGGCGTGGCTCTGGCGCAACACGCACTACGCCCACGCCGAGGAAGGGGCCGAGGATCTCTGGGGCAAGGGCTTCACTGCCGGCGGCGACCTGCGCACGCGCGAATACTGGACCGGCCTGTTCGCCCACGGTTTCGGCCTGTGTGGCACGACGCATTCGCAGTGGTGCGCCGAAATGGAGGCGCTGTTCGGTCACGTCCGCGGCCGCGGCGTCGGGGTCGATGGGCACAACACCTTCGAGGTCTTTCTCACCGGCGGCCCCTATAAAGAGGGGAAATGGGTGCTTCTCGATCACGACCAATCGACGGTCATCTTCAATAAGGAAGGCACGGCCCTGCTGTCGATGGCGGAGATCGTCAAGGACTGGAAGCGGCTGACCGACCGCAAGTTCCTGCCCCAGCGGCAACAGGGCTGGCTGGTGTGCGGCCTGGATCCCGGCGATGGCACCACCTACCGCCGCTACGAGGTCGCCGAGTATCTGGCCGGCTACAGCGGGCCGCCGCCGATGGTCCACCTGCGCCGCGGCGAAACCTTGCGCCGCTATCTCCAACCCGGCCTCGACGACGGCAAGACGTTCGTCTTCTGGGGCCGCAACTACAACACCGGCGGCATCCCTGGCCTGGAGCGGTCGCATACCTGGGTCAACCAGCCGGAGAAGATGCACCGCTCACGCGACGGCGCCGGTTACCATCCCGGCCAGGCCCGTTTCGGCAACGCGGTGTACACGTACAAGCCCGACTTCACCACCAAAGACTACCGTGAGGGCGTCATCGACGAGGGCGCGGGCCACGTCGTCTTCGCGTTCCAGACGCCGTTCATCATCGGTGCGACGCCCGCGACGACAAAACCGTGGGGCGTCTACGAGCCGGGCTGCCGCAAGGGCCTGGTGCTGCGCGGTAAGGCGGCCTGTAATGTCGCAGTCTCAAGCAATCGCGGCGCCTCCTGGCAGGACTGTGGCGCCTTCTGGGATGGGCTCGACCTGACCGACCACGTCAAGGGCCGGCGGCAATACTGGCTACGCTTCGGTGCGGGAGCGAAGGCGCTGGCGGGGTCGGGGCTGAAGATGGTGACAGTCTGCCAGGCGAACCCGACGGTGCTGCCGCGGCTCAAGGACGACGGTAGCGTGGTGACTTTCGCGGCGTCTGGGCGGGCGGTGGTGTCCGCCGGGCCGAACCGCCCGCAGGCCGAACCGCACGTGATCGCCGGCAAGTTCGGTTCGCCGAGCGTCACCCTGGAATTGCGCACGCCGCGCGGTGAGCGAGCCCTGGCCGTCCACGCTGCCGCTCACGTCCAGTCCGGCAATCCGCCCCGACCCGATGTGAAATACCAGATCGAGATCTCGACGGATGATGGCTTCACCTGGCGGCCCATCGTCAAGGACTGGACCATCCCGCGCCGCGGCAACGAGCCGGGCGACTTCTGGTCGCAGAGTTTTTGCTGGGGCTCGGCAGAACTGGGCAAGGAAAAGGCGTCGCGGGTGCAGGTGCGCTTCCGCAACAATGGCGGCAAGGTCTATCAGCGGGCGGAAGTCCACTTCGTCTACCCAGCGCCGAACCCGGACGCGACCAAGGTGACGTTCAACTGGAACGAGAACGGCGAGTCGCACCAGGCAACGCGCGTCTTTCCGGCAAGGGCAGAACCGTCCACCTGGGAGATCGCGACCGGGCGAAATGTGCAAACGCGCTGGGTCGAGTTCGAGCCGGTCCCGACGCGCTAATGCGGAAGCAACCGAGGTTTTGTTCGTAGTTCCGCCTTTAGGCGGTTTCACGTCAAGCCGCCTGAAGGCGGAACTACGAACAAGAGGTCGCTTGTCCCTGCACTAAGGACCGTCGGCGCACGCGCAAGTCGCGGAGTTGGTCGCCATCCCCAGACCGGCAAAACTTTCCCTCTTGCAATCTCGCCGCCGA
>DASPXY010001028.1:0-2531 GCA_035637055.1 Gemmataceae bacterium
GAACGCCTCGGGCAGCAGCTGGTCCCAGTGCGTTTGTAACCACTCGCTGTTTCGGCGGGACCGCTCTTGCCGCGCGCGGATGACTTCGGCTTCCGCAGCGCTCGGCGGCCCTCCGAACTCGACGGTCAGTGGGGGCAGCGCGCCCCCCTTCAGAATGATCATGTTGCACCTCGCTTCTTCAACCGGCCGTCTTCGGCCCTGATGCCAGCAACCCTTTGATCTCTTCCATGATACCAAGGATGCGTCGCTCTTTCTCGACGATGCTCTCGACCAGTTGCTCAGGCGGCAAGTGTTCCAGCTTCGCCGCGGCGCGGGGATTCTTCAGATCCAGGTTGAAGCCATTGTCGATCACCTGCCGCACCGGCACTTTCCAGGCCCGATCGGTCTCCTCTCGCTCATCCCACCAGTCGAACAGCGGGCGGAACTCCTCGAACTCCAGCGGCCTCGTCTTGCTGTACTTGCGGTCCTCCGGCAGTGGGTGCTCATAGTACCAGATTTCGTTTGTGGACCAGCCGGTGTCATTTGGCTCGCGGGCCTCGAAGAAGAGGACGTTGCTTGGGATGTTCGTGTACGGCTGGAATACCCCCTCCGGCAGTCGGACTACTGTGTGCAGGTTGAATCGCTGGAGCAGGAGCTTCTTGACCTCGCCTGCCACGCCTGTGCCGAACAGGAAGCCGTTCGGGAGGACCACCCCGCACCGCCCACCGGGCCGTTTCAGCCGAGCCATGATGTGCTGGAAGAACAGGATGGCCGTTTCCTTCGTCCGCATCCCCTGCGGAAAGTTGTTCAGGACGCCCTCTTCCTCCTCGCCGCCGAAAGGCGGATTGGTGGAGACCACCTCCACGCGATCCGCATCCTTGATCGAGCTGATCGGCGTCGTGAGCGTGTTCCGCTCGTCGAGGTTCGGCTGGTCGATTCCGTGCAGCAGCAGGTTCATCACGCCGAGCAGGTAGGGCATGGTCTTCTTTTCGACCCCAATCAGGTTGGCTTGCAACTCCTGCCGGGCAGTGGGGGTCTTGGCCTGCGGCTTCAGCCGCTCGTAGGCTTCGACCAGAAAACCACAGGTGCCGCACGCCGGGTCGAGGATCCGCTCGCCGAGTTGCGGATTCAGCCGGTCGATGATCAGCCGGACCAGTGGTCGGGGGGTGTAGAACTCGCCCGACTTGCCGGAGGCGTCGCGCATCTCCTTGAGCATCGTCTCGTAGAAGTGCGAAACGAGATGGACGTCGTCGAGCGAGTTGAAGTTTAGCCCGCCGAGCGTCTCCAACACCTCGCGGAGGATATACCCGGAGCGGACCAGGTTGTAGGTGCCGCGGAAGACCTTGCCGATGATGTCGCGCAGGTCGGTGCCGTTGCCGCTGCCGGAGCGTTTCCGGAGGTACTCGAACAACTCGTTGTTGACGAAGGCGAGCAGGTCGTCGCCCTTACGGGCGGTCTGGAGGTCGGCCGGGCAAGCCCAGTCACGCCAGCGGTAGGGCGCCTTCAGGATAGGGTCGTAGCGAGCGCCGTGCTCCTCCTCCAGCGCCTTTTCGTGATCGTCGAGGAGCTTCAGGAACAGCATCCAGGTTAGCTGCGGAAGCCGTTCGGCGTCGGTCGAAATGCCGGCATCTTCGCGCAGCTTGTCACGAACGCGCTTGATGATGGCGCTCAGGCGCTGCTTGCTGGTCAAAGGCTGATCGTTCTTCGGCTGCCGACCCTTCCTGGCGCGGGTCGGCTTCTTCTCCTCGGTATTCGCGCCCGGCGCTGCTTTCTTGGCCATGACGATCCTTTCTCGATCCACGAGCAGTCCACGGTTATCAGGGGGCGTACAGACGGCTCTGCAACTCCTCCAGGGCCGCACGCAGCGCGGCTCCACCCCCGAAGTGTTGGGCCAGTTCCATGAACGTGCCGCGTTCGGCGAGGGGCGGCACCTTCAGCAGGCCCGTGTCGGTGATGTGGGCCGCTTCCCCCGCGACGTACTTCTCCAGCACCGCCCCCAGGATCTCCCGCGCCGGCGGCGTGAAGCCGTCCAGCCAGCCGGAGTGTGCTCGACGCAGGCGTTCGACTCGTTCCTGGCGGGTCGGCACTGTCTGCTTGAAGATGGCCCCGGCCAGCACGTCCACTGCATCGCGATCCGCCAGGTCGAGTGCCGCGGCCAACTCGGGCAACTCCACACCGGCGTCGGCGAGCAGCCCTTCCAACTCGGCCCGCTGCTCGGGGTGCAGCCAGCGCTGGCGGAGGCTGTCAACGCTGGGGCAGTGGTCGCCGAGCGCCTCGCGGGCGTACTCGAAGTAGGGAATCTCGCGCAAGGTGCGACCGTCCGGCCCCAGTTCGTACACGATCTCGCCCACGATGGCGATACGGCTGCCGTCGCGCGGCCGCGTGCGCTGCTCGGCGCCCGGCTGGATCAGCGGCTGCGGCAGTGTGGTTCCGGCCGCGGTGGTCGCGGCGCCAGTGCCCTCGCTCTGGACCGGCTCGTCCGGAGTCGAGGAACCCGCAACTGGGGGCCCTGGCGGTGACACGGTGCCGGTTGCACTCGGAGGCTCGCCTGT
>DASPXY010001029.1:0-5780 GCA_035637055.1 Gemmataceae bacterium
TCAGCGTGATGAGGCCGCCGTGGCTCCAACCCAGGATGCCGACGCGCTCGGGGTCGAGGTTGTCGTGGTTCTCCAGCATCCACTGGCGACCGGCGAACACGTCCTCGACTTCGAGGCCGCCGTAATCGATCAACTCCCAGAATTGGTGGCCGTAGCCGCTGCTGCCGCGGTACTCCGGTGCGATGACCGCATACCCCTGTTGGAGCAGTTCGCGCAGGACGTTCACGTAATTGCTCCCGACGTTACCGTGGACACCGCCGTGGGCGAAGACCAGCAACGGCAGTTTCCGCCCCGTGAGATACTTTTTCGGGAAAAAGGTGTAGGCGGGGATGATGAGAGGATTTTTCGCCCCGGGCGCGGTCGGGTTCTTGATGACGCGCGGCGGCGGGCCGGTGAAGCGAACTTTGTCCACCACCGCCAGATCCTCCAGTCGCTGGAATAGCATCAGTTCATCGACCTTGCGTGCCAGGGACTGCTCGGTGAAGTTGAGCGATCGCTCCAATCCGGTCAGACGCCGCTCGACGACTTCGGTCGGCGTTTCCGGCTGGCGCTGCTGGGGTTGTGCCGTCGCGACGAACACTGCGCCGATGCCAAGGACGACAGCGGCGAGGCTGGCGGACCTTCTCCCAAACATGGTTGTTCCTTTGGTTATTCGATGTTTCAGGGCGAAAACCGCTCCGCATTGTACTCGCTGGCGGGGTAGGTACAACTAGTCCCGGAGCGCGGGCGTCCCGCCCGCATCATCGCCGTTGAAGAAGCGGGCGGGACGCCCGCGCTCCGGGGACCGGTTGCCCACAGCATTTCCCCTGGCGGCGTTTGCGCGACCGTTGTACAAAAGGCTACAGGCCGACAGGCGGCGGCGCCCGGGCCGTTCTTCAATCCTTTGCGCGGAAACCCTCCCCATGGATGTCCTGTTGCAGTTCGTCACCAAGCACGCCTATTTCGCCATCCCGATGTTCGGCATGTCCATCACGGCGATCTCGCTGGTCATCTGGCGGATTCTCCTCAACCACAACGCCCGCACCGACATGAACGTGTTCCTGCCTCACCTGCAGGAAACGCTCGAAAAGGACGGCATCGAAGGGGCGGCGCGCCTCTGCCGCTCGGAAACGGGTATGATCCCGCAGCGCCTGTTCGTCGCCGGTCTGGAAACGTCGAAGCAAGGGCTGGCGGCGATGCGGCGGGCGATGAGCAACGTCATCGAGTTCGAGATCCTCCCCGACCTGAACTTCCTGCTGCCGAGCATTCTGGCCATCGCCAAGATCGCGACGATGGTGGGCCTGCTCGGCACGGTGATCAGCATGATCGGCACCTTTACGGAGCTGAAACAGATGGAGGGCGGCAAGGACGTGGCCCGGCAGGGCGGCGACATCGGTCTGGCGCTGGCGGCGACGGCCTTGGGACTGGTGACCGCGATCCCTTTGGTCTTCGCGCATGTCCTATTCAAAGCGTGGGTGGCCAACTTCGAGACGCGGATGAAAGCCGCCGCGCAGAAGTTGCTCGTGATTGTCCAGGCCGCTAAGCCGGCGAGCGCCAAGGCGAGTGCCGCCCCCGCTGCGGAGTCGGTCACCCGCCGCAGTTGACCTACCGTTGTCAAGGTTTCGATCATGCTTACCGCGAATGAAATCCGTCAGCAGTTCATCGACTTTTTCGTGAAGAAGCACGGCCATACGGCGGTGCCGTCCTCCAGCGTCGTGCCGCACGGCGACGATACGCTGCTGTTCACCAACGCCGGCATGAACCAGTTCAAGGACGTGTTCCTCGGCACCGGCAGCCGTCCGTACAAGCGTGCGGTCGATACGCAAAAGTGCATCCGCGCCGGCGGCAAGCACAATGACCTCGACGACGTCGGCAAGGACACGTATCACCACACGTTCTTCGAGATGCTCGGCAATTGGAGTTTCGGCGATTATTTCAAGCGCGAGGCGATCGCGTGGGCGTGGGAGCTGCTGACGAAGGACTGGGGCCTCGACAAGAGCCGCCTGCACGCGACGGTCTTCGGCGGCGACGCGGCGGAGGGGCTGGCGCGCGACGACGAGGCGGCGGAACTGTGGCGGACCGTCACCGACATCGACCCGGCGCACATTCACTGGGGCAGCAAGAAGGACAATTTCTGGGAGATGGGCGAGACGGGACCGTGCGGCCCCTGCACCGAGATCCACATCGATCGCACCCCCGACAAGACCGGCGGCGAGCTGGTCAACAAGGGCCGGGCGGAGGTAATCGAGATCTGGAATCTCGTGTTTATCCAGTTTAACCGCGCCGAGGACCGGACACTCACACCGTTGCCGGCGAAGCACGTCGATACGGGGATGGGCTTCGAGCGCGTCACGGCGGTGTTGCAGGACAAGAGCAGCAATTACGACACCGACGTGTTCACGCCGATCATGGAGGCTATCGGCAGTTTGGTAGGGAAGAAGTACGGGGGGAGCTTGGGTGATCGTGATGACATCGCTTTCCGTGTGATCGCAGATCATTTGCGGATGCTCACGTTTGCCATGAGCGATGGCGCTCTACCTGACAACAAGGGCCGTGGTGCAGTCGTGCGTAGTGTGCTGCGCCGTGCGTTCCGCTTCGGCTATCAACGATTTGACCAACGCGAGCCATTCATCTACAAACTGGTACCGACGCTCGTTGCCCACATGGGGGAGGCCTACCCAGATTTGCGCAAGAACCCTGAGCGGGTGATGGAGATCATCAAGCGCGAGGAGTCGGATTTCTTGCGAACAATCCAGCGCGGACTTGACCTGTTCGAGCGATATGTCGAGAGAGCGCGAGCACACGCTTCGGGTGTGCCGGTCTGGTCCGGCCCCGGGTACACCGAAGTTGAACAGGAAGAAATGCCGAAGCACTTTATCCCGGACACGGAAAAATACTGGTATGAACGGGCTGGCAAGAATGTCATCCCAGGAGAGGCCACCTTCAAACTTCACACGACTTCCGGTTTTCCTCCTGACTTGACCATGCAAATGGCCGAAGAATACGGCCTGAGTGTGGACATGGCGAAGTACCACCAGTTGATGAAGGGGCATGAGATAATTTCTCGTGGTGAGGATCGCGGTCCGCTGGTCATGGCCGTAGAGGGTGAGTTGCCGGCCACGGACGATTCGCCAAAGTACGGCCCGTGGATGACCGAAGCGACAGTGCTGGGATGGATGCAGGGCAAACAGGTTGTGCGCTCTGGTAGACTGGAGGCAAACCAAGACGTTGCGCTTCTGCTGGATCGTACCAACTTCTATGCCGAGCAAGGTGGGCAGGTCGCCGACACTGGCACGATCAGGACTCCCACGGGCCAGTTCCGTGTAAACGACACTCGGAAACTCGGTGATTCGGTGCTCCACATCGGTCGTGTTGTGGACGGGCACCTTGAGGAGGGTCAGAAGGCGAAACTAGGGTTCGACCTGACGGTCCGCAGCGACACGATGCGCAACCACACCGCGACGCATCTCCTCAACTGGGCGCTGCGGAAAGTGCTGGGCGGCGACATCGAGCAGCGCGGGTCGCTCGTCGATCCCGACAAAACGCGCTTCGATTTCACCTATCAGCACCCGCTTGCCTCCGAAGAAATCGCGGAGGTCGAGCGCCTGGTCAACGAGAAGATCTACTCCGACCTGCCGGTGAATCCCGTGGTGATGCCGCTGGCCGAGGCGAAGAAGATCCCCGGTGTCCGCGCCGTCTTCGGCGAGAAGTACCCCGACCCGGTGCGCGTCCTCCTGATCGGCGCCGAAAAGCCGTTCGAGGTGACGCCGGAGCACTCCGTCGAGTTCTGCGGCGGCACGCACCTGACGCACACCGGCCAGGCGGGCTTCTGCAAGATCGTCAGTCAGGAGGCGGTCGGCAAGGGCGTCCGTCGCGTCACCGCCGTCACCGGCCGCGAGGCGGTCGCCACGGTGCAGCGCATGGCGTCGGTCATTGATGAGATGGTCGCGCGCTTCAACTGCAAGCCGGCTGAGGTAGCGTCGCGCATCGACGCCTTGCAGGAGGAGATCAAGAAACTGCAGCAACAGCTCAAGAAGGGCGCCGCGGGTGATCTGCAGTCGGCGGCGGACAAACTGCTCGCCGGCGCCCAGCAGGTCGGCGGCGCGCGCGTGATCGTCGGCGAGATGCCGGCAGGCCCCGACGAGGCGATGCGAACCCAGGTTGACCGCCTGAAGCAGACCGCGGGCAGTGCCGTGGTGGTCGTCGGCTGGACGGACGACGGCAAGGTGGGCCTGCTCGCCGCCGCGAGCGATGACCTCGTCAAGAAGGGGCTGCACGCCGGCAAACTCGTCGGGCAGGTGGCGGCGGTGGTCGGCGGCAAGGGCGGCGGTAAGCCGACGATGGCCCAGGCCGGCGGCAAGGAACCCGCGAAGCTGTCCGAGGCGCTGCAACTGGCCCTCAAGTTGGCGAAGGAGCAACTCGGCGGGTAGTGTTCCCCGGAAGCGGCCGGTCACTCTTTGTTCGCCGGCACGAAGGAGCGCACGGTCAAGGTGTAGCTGCCGGTGCCGCGCTGCTGGAAGGACGTGGCGACCAGGCGATAGCTGCCGTCCGCCGGCGCGGTGAATAACAGGAGCGAGTTCGTGTTCACCCCCGGAGCGATATCATCGTTCTCGGCCAGCAGTTTGCCGCCCGTGTCGTGCAGCCGCAGATAGGTATTGAACTGCGGACTTTCCAGATCGATGATATACGTCTGGCCCGCCTGCAACGTCACCTCATGCGTCCGTGCCTTGTCCTTGGCGGTCAAGGTGCCGGTGAAATGCTCCGTGCGGACGTTGGCGGCCACCTGTTTCATGAGCTGGTCCACATCGGCCCACAACTTGGCCCAGTCCTGCTGCTCGTCCGCCGGCAGCCTGGCGCGCTCTTTGAGGTCACGGAGGGCGGCAAGGGCCGTCTCCTGTTGCCAGGCGGGCAGACGAGTCAGCAAGCCGGGGAGGGCCTTGAGGTCGCGGGCCTGGAGGCGGTTGTTCCACTGCAGCAGGTCGGCTTGCAGCCAGGTCAGGGCCTGAACGCGGAGTTCGGTCTTCTCCTCAGCGGTGAGTTTGCCGGGGTCGCGGCCCTGACCGGCGGCGGCCAGCGCGGCGGAGCGGGCGGCTTGGTAGCGGTGACCCTGATTCAGGGTCTCGGCCAGAGCCGGCTGGGCAGCGAAAGCGAGGGCGTGGAGTTTGGCAGCAGTGGCATGGTATTGCTTGTAGACACGACACAGATCGATCAATGGCAGCAGTTCCTGGGGCTGGGTAGGGGTGTCGCCCTTGTCGAGGTAAGCGTTGAGTTTGCCCTCCAGCGCCAGGAGTTGGTCGCAGCGCCGCAGTTGCTGCTGGGCGAGCTTCTGGAGGAGATGGCCTGGGGAGAGCAAGCTCAAAGCCTGGCGAGTGGCATCGCGGGCTTCGGCAAACTGCCCGTGTTCGAGGAGAACTTGCCCGAGGGCTCCATGCGCCTTGGCGTCTTTGGGGTCGAGGGCGATGGCGGTGCGGTAGTGCTTAATGGCCCCCGCCACATCCTTGCTCTCAGCCAGGGCATTGCCGAGGTTGGTGTGGGCCTTGGCGTCTTTGGGGTCGATAGCGACGGCGGTGCGGTAGTGTTGGATTGCCCCCGCCACATCCTTGCTGTCCTGCAGGGCAACGCCGAGGTTGGTGTGGGCCAGGGCGAGTTTGGGGTCTATGGCGACGGCGGTGCGGTAGTGCTGGATCGCCCCCGCCACATCCCCGCTCTTCTCCAGGGCAACGCCGAGGTTATAGTGGGGCTTGGCGTCTTTGGGGTCGAGGGCGATGGCGGTGCGGTAGTGCTGGATCGCCCCCACCAGA
>DASPXY010001030.1:0-5368 GCA_035637055.1 Gemmataceae bacterium
GCTGGCGATCACGGCCGCCCCGACCACCGGCGCAGCACGAGGGAGGATGCGATAGTCCGCGACCGCTCGGATGAACTCCTTCGGCGCGCGCAACTTGGACAGCCCAGCAACGAGGAACAAGATCCCCAGGTCGACCTGCACCGCCGAGATTACATACGGACCGATCTCGCTACCCATCAGCGGGTGCCTTTTCTCTCACAGTCCTGCCCCCCGATCAACGACGGCGCATACGCCAGTCCCAGCAGCCGCTCTCCACCAGTGACGCTCCCTATCGCAGTAGAAACTGGTGGCACAACCATTCTAAGCCACGGGCGTCGCAGCCGATTCGCACCTGAATTCAACTCGTGATGTGTGGCGTGTTGAGGGGCCCACACGCAACGACCCCCCGATCAAGGGCGATTCCCACGATAGTCGACGTCGGGCAATGATTGCGAGGGCACCGTCAAGTTAGGGTGGCCGGCTAAGTTTTGCGCGGACCCCTTCCGAGCGTGATCGAGCGCCTCCCCGCAACTTGGAAATGCAGCCCGCGCAGCGGTTCAACGCGTGCTACGCAAAAGTACGCCGCCCACCCGTCAAGTTAAGGATGACCACAGTCAGGGTAACTGTTCAGGCGAGTGGGAGAAGCAAGAGTTGGCGGCAGGCGGCTAGGGGTCTAAGCCCTGGGCCACCCAGGTGCCGAACAGAGAAGCGAGCGTCATTCGGGCGTTACTTCCGGCTGGCGAGCGGGTCCCGCCGCTGATCTTGCGGCTGGTTACCAGCGGCCGCAGGCTGCGCTCGGCGGCATTGTTGTCCGCGGGCACCTGTGGCTCCAGCACAAAGACGAACAACTCTTGGAGGTGGCGTTGGATGCGGGCGCACAGTCGGCGCTGCGGCGCTTGCTGGTCGGTTGCAAACGGCGCACACAATGCCAGCAACCGCTGCTCGAAGCGCTCTTTGGCGCGCACTCGCTCCGTTTCCTTGGCAGGCTTACAGCGCTTGGCTCGGGCGTACAGGCCGTGCACCTGGGCCGCCCAGCGCTGGAGTTCGCCGTTGTCGGTGTATTCCTCTTTCAGTTCGTGCATCGCTCGCAGCAGATGCGCCCAGCACCGCTGCTTGAGGCCTGGGTAGTGGTGGTAGGCGGCATAGAAGTCCGTGCACAGCACACCGCTGAAAGCATCGGTCTCGGAACGCACAAAATACCGCTCCGTCTGGGTGCAGAAGGTCCAGATGAACCCGGAGGCGCCATTCTCGCGCCAGTGAGTCTCGTCAGCGTGCACCGCTGGGCTGGCGCGCACACGCTCGCGGATCTGCGCCACCACCGGCTCGGCCCGATGAGCCACGCGGTCCACAGCCGCGACAATGCTGCCCACGCTCAGGTGCAGCCGGTGGAAAGTCTGCAAGTACCACTGGATGGTGCGGATGGGTAGGCGCCCGACCTGACGGATGACCACCAGGAGTGTGATCAGCTCGACCCCCAGACGCTGACGGCCGGCCACCACGCCGACCTCCGTGGCAGGCGGAACGACGCGTCGACCACAGCGGATGCAGCGGCGCTCGACATAGACAGGAGTTGTCAAGTTGAGCGCGGATCGGCGATAAGCCCCGCCTGATGTCTGTCGTCGTGCCCGCTGAGCGGTCACCCTATCGCGGTTACCGCTTCCCGCCCGAGATCATCGCTCACGCCGTGTGGCTGTACTTTCGTTTCCACCTCAGCTTCCGTGACGTTCAGGATCTGGTCGCCGAGCGCGGCATCATCGTCAGCCACGAGACCATCCGGGCATGGTGCTCGAAGTTCGGCCCGAGCTACGCTGCGGGACTCCGTCGTCGGCGTGCACGTGCCGGCGACAAGTGGCATTTGGACGAGGTGGCGCTCAAGATCCGCGGCAAGCACCACCGGCTATGGCGCGCCGTCGATCAGCACGGAGTCATACTCGACATCCTTGTCCAGGAGCGGCGTGATCAAACAGCTGCTGAACGCTTTTTGCTTCGGGTGCTTCAGGGCGAGCTGGGTGCTGAACCGCGCGTCGTGATCACGGACAAACTCGCAAGCTACCCGCCGGCCATTCGACAGGTGCTGCCGAACACCGAGCACCGACGACACAAGCGTCTGAACAATGGGGCGGAGAATTCGCACTTGCCGACCCGCAAACGCGAGCGGGTACTGCAGCGTTTCAAATCCGCTGAGCACGCCCAGTGTTTCCTGGGACCGCTCAGCGCCGTCAGCAACCACTTCCGTCCGCGTCGACACCTCCTCACTGCCTCCAGCTATCGAAAGATCCGCGCCGAGCGTCACGCCGTATGGCTGGACGTCACACTGAGCGGAGTGCGCCCATGAAAGTCCGCCAAGCGACAATCCGCTCGCCTTTGGGCATCCATGACTGCCTTCGCCTCGCTTAACTTGACAACGCCCCCCATCGACACCCCCGTTCGGTTGAACGAAAGGTGCCTGAACGCCTACCTCTAGCTGGCCGCTTTTACCCTGTCCGCGCTTGGCCGCTTTTCGGCTCTCCCGCAAACCCGGTGATCGAATCTCAGTTGCGGTCAGCACCGACCTGGGTAGCGGCGCTTGGTTACGCCGCCAGAATGCGAGCGCGCAGTTGGGGTAGGCCAGCCCTGCCATAAGCTTGGCGCTTCAGCAACTTGATCTTGTGTACGTGGCCCTCCACGGGCCCGGTCGACCACGCCTGTGTGAAGGCGGCCACTACCGCGTCGCGATCGACGGCGATGCCGCGCGTGAACCCGACGAATGACGGTAAATTGCTGCTCGCCGCGTCCTCCAGCCAGCGGTTGAGACCGGCGAGGTCACGGTCGCGCACGACCCGGCGGAAGCGCTGCATCAACGCGTGGGCAGTCGCGAGCGGCGGATCCTCGTCAAGCAGACGCTGGAGCGCGTTGCGCTCCTCCTCGTCGAGTTGCTCCGGTGGACGCAGGCACAGCCAGCGAGTGTTCATCCGGCGGGTGCGTGTCCGAGGCCTACGCGGGTGCCGCATTCGTGCGCCGAATTCGGTCGGCGTGAGCCAGGCTCGGAGTGCCTCACGCAAGAGGGAACGCGATGTGGTGCAACCCTGGGCTTCCAACTCACGCGGGAGTTGACTGACGTTGTGGCAACCGTCCTGCCAGCGGTCCTGCAGGTACGCCACGAACGGCTGCAGCGATGGCGAGCTCAATCCCGATGGGCGCGGTGGTCGCGGCCGGTTGGGTGGCGGCGCCGGCGTCCGCACGAGCTTGCGAACCGTCTTCCTATTAATCCCCAGTTGGCGCGCGATGGCCAGTAGCGACCTGCCTTCGGCATGCAGGGCACGGGCGCTTTCCCAGCGAGCAACACGCCGCACTCGAGCGGCTCGCGCTTTCTGCTGCGCAGGTCCCGGCGGCAGCGGTGGCGCAGTTGGCGCCACGAGCGGTTCGGCCGTCTCAACGTGCACGCGCTCGATCTCATTGCGCCGGCTTCGGCTGCGGACCACCTCGTCGAGGGCGGCGCCAACGTTCTGGACCAAGTGAAACCTGTCCGCCACCTGCACCGCGTTGGGCGCACCGCGACGAGCAGCATCGGCATACGCGCCACCGCGATCGCGGACGATGACCTCGATACCGGGATGTGCCTGCAGCCACTCAACCAACGGGTCGGCATCGCGACTGGCAAGCACGTCGAGGGGCTGATGTCGCTCCAGGTCGATCAGGACGGTGGCGTAGCGCGTCCCGCGTCGCAGCGAGAAATCATCGACACCCAAGACACGCGGCGTGGGAACCGCGGCAACACCCAGCATCTTGACCAGACGGAGCAGCGTGTCTGGGCTGGTCGGGACACCGGCTTTCCGCGCCAGCCGTGCTCCGCCCTCGCCACCGGCTCGCAGCCCGAGTTCGACCAGCAAACTCGTGGCCTCGTTCGTCCGCCGCGCACCACACGCCAGCAGGCCGTCGAATCGTTCGGCAAAAATGCGACGCGGACAACCGCTTTCGTCGCAGAACCAGCGCCGGCTACGGACGCGCAAACGCACGGTGGCGCCTCGCCACGGCAAATCCATGGCCCGACGCGTGTACCAGCTGTGCTGCCGACGGCTCAGGACGCCGCACTTTGGCCACGGCACCGCCTCGCGTGTCGGCGTCACGCGCAGCACGAGCGTGCCATCCGCCTCGGCAACAATCGTTGTCAACGTCCATCCGTGCTCGTTCTCGATGCCAGACGGTCCCATCGGCTGCTACCCCTTGGGGCCACCCTACTCTTTTCACCACGATTCCGGAAGAGCCCAAAGGCGGCCACCGGTGGACACGTCAAAAGCGGCCACTGAGGGGCACTGCGATTTAGCAGGGGCAGCGTAGCACTCCCATCATCAAGGAGTTCGGCCACGAGCAGTGGCTCGTCGCAGTGGATGCACACGCCGCCGACGCCCAGGGCGTGCATTAACAAGTTGCACTCAGGGCAACGACGGACGCCCACGAAGCGTTCGCCGCAACTGCCGCATTCGTACACGGTGTGCGTGCGTCCAGTCATGGCCGGCTGCGAGCCAGGAGTGGGTGACGGCGGTCTCACGGCGTGACGTCCTCCGGTGGAGGGTGGCGACAGAGCGAAGCCGGCCACAGCCACACAAAGTTCGTCACGGATGACGGATTGCGAACCCCTCCCCAGGCTGGAATACTTGTGTTGGCGACAAGACTTCCGTGGGGGACAGCGATGACGCACGTACGCGTGACCGTGTTGAGTTCCGACCCAGCCAAGCAGGCAGAAATAGATCGTTTCGCCGAAGAGCGGTTCCTCCCGAAGCTCCGACAACTGCCTGGGTTCCGTCGCTGGACCGCAGCAGGCGACAGAGCCGGCCACGGGGTCACGATCTCCGAGTGGGACACGCTGGAGCAAGCCCAGGCGGGGGGCGATGCACTCGGCTTGGCGCAGGAGGTCGCCGATCTCGGGATCAAAGCAGAGACGGTGTACGTCTACGAAGTGCTGACGCAGGCCTGAGAGAACGTTTCTGTGGGCGCCGACACGCCTCCTCAGGATCTAAACCCGTAGACAGCGTCAGTGGCCTTTCCCGCCACGCGTGACTTTGAAGCGCGCAGCCAAACGACTAAGCGACTTCAACGGCGGCTGGTGATGTGGGCGGATATGTGACCGGTCTGTTTGTTGCTAAAGCGGGCTGGGGGTGCCCGCCACCCCCTGGTATTGCGCAGCAGCAACGCGCGGCGGGCTCGTCGATAGCAGGCTCGTGACGGGGGATGGCTGAGCCGCACCGCCACCAGCCACCGGCCCTGGTCCGAGCACGCCGCGGTTAGCTCCAGCAGTTGCTGGTGCCGCCGCCGGCTCAAGAGTGACGCGCGCCAACTCTGGCGAGCGTGTCAGTGTCATTGGTCGGCGTGCTGGTAGGGTTGGCCCAGTTGCGGCTGCTGTGACGGGCAG
>DASPXY010001031.1:0-7138 GCA_035637055.1 Gemmataceae bacterium
GGAGAGAACGGGGGCGGGGGGGGCACGGGAAACGTGACGGTATTGGGGCTGCCCGAAACGCGCGTCGTGTAGCCTTTCACCTCCGCGAGCGCAAGCGTGTTGCTCATGCCGTCGCGGAAATCTCGCGGCGCGAAGCCACGGTTCGGGCTGAAGGCACCATCCCCGCCCTGCAGCCCCGCCGCCGTTTTTCGCAAGACCGCCCAGGTCCCCAGGTTCACGGCGTAATTGAGGGTCCAGTTCTTGTTGCCGTAGGTGGGATCGCTGCCGCTGCCGACGTCGTTGACCTCACTGGGGCAGATGTAGGTAGCGACGCGCTTGGAGGTAATTGCGGGCTGGGCGCTGTAGGGGGTCGCGAAGTCAATACCGCGGAACAGGTTCTCCTGTTCGATGAATGGGAGAAGACGAGACAGGGCCGACCACGGCGACGTCTGCACCACTGCGGACCCGGTATAACCATAAATCCCATTCGGCGGCAGGGCCTTGTTCGCGTCCATGTAGCCGTGCATGGCCAGGCCGATCTGTTTGAGGTTGTTCTGGCAACTCGCCCGATTCGCCGCCTCGCGCACCTGTTGCACGGCAGGGACAAGCAGGCCAATCAAGATCGCAAGAATCGCGATCACGACCAGCAGTTCGATCAGGGTGAAGGCGGTCCGCGGGGTTCGCGCGCGCATCGCAACGCACTCCTTTCGTGGGAAGGACTGTGAGGTGCGTTGCGAACGGATGCGGGGCCAACGGTCGGCCCGCTGCGGCGGCGAAGCAGCCTCGGTGGGGAGAATCACGGCAGCAGTCATTGAGACATGATCTCAACAACCTGATCTCATGTTACCGTTGTGTCGCTGCGAGTCAAGCGAATTTCTCTGAACTCGAGCGGTTCCCAGTCGGGTGGCGCCCAGGGGAGCGCGCTCGCGGAGCGAGGGAGCTACTCTCGCGGGAGCCGCTCTCGGTGGGGCAGGCGGCCAACTCCCCGAGGGACGGTTGGCCAGTTGGCCGCGAACTCCTGAGACGACATAATGGCTTCCCCAGAAGTAAGTTGCGTCATCAGACCTCGCGGCCACCGTGGCCAAATCGGTGGCCGCGAGGGGCCCGCGTTCGCGCTGCGCGACGGCCCAGGTGGCCGCAGGGGGGGCGGACAGGATCGTCCCCGCGCTCCGCCAGGGGGCCACTCTCCCGTGAACCGCTCTAGCTGCGGTTTGCCGCAACTGTCGGAGAGCGGAACAGAGCCATCCTTGCCGATGGAGAAAAAACTAGCCGCTGCTTGTTGAAACGCCGTCTCAACAACATACCATGATTGCGGGCCGGAGACACTCCCCTTTCGGAGACAGGTCATGGTCGAAGCGAACGAACCCGCGGCACAGCGCGGCGAGCAGAGGCAGAGCGAGGCGATAGTCGTCCTTGATGCCCGCAAGCTCCTTCAAGGCAGAAAAGAGGTCTGGATTGAGCACGGTGGCGTGCGCTACCGGCTCCGCGTCACGCGCCGGAACAAGCTCATCCTGCAAAAATGAGCCGCGCGGTCGCCATGTACAGGCGCCCACACAGAGGATGGCGGGGTTCCGGAGATACAGCAAAATTCGGATGTGGAGCTTATTTCGGTGGTGGCGAGGGTGCCGTTTGTGAGTTATAGTTCATTTGCCCAACTCCCTTCACCCACTGAAGCGTGGGGGCCGTGGTCCTTCCGGTACAAGGAGCCGCGGGACCGAACGTGTTCTCTTGCAGGGGCCGGCCATGGCCAGCGACCACGCTCCTGATTCGGGGCACGAGGTCAGCCCTCGTGCAACCGACGAGCCGTCGGACCATTCCCTGCTGCGCCGTTTTCGCCGGGGCAGCCAGGATGCGGCCACCCAACTCTACCTCCGCTACGCCCACCGTCTGCGGGCCCTCGTCCGCGCCAACTGCTCCACCGAACTGACCCGCCGCGTTGAACCGGACGACATTGTCCAGTCGGTCTTCCGCCGCTTCTTTCGCCGCGTCCTCGTCGGCGATTATGACGTGCCGCCCGGCGAGGAATTGTGGGGCCTGTTGCTTGTCATTGCGCTGAACAAAATTCGCTCCGAGGAAAGTTTCCACCGGGCGGGCAAGCGCGACATCCGCCTGACGGTCGCCGGCGGTGATGCGGAGGGGCTGCTGGCCGCGCACTCCGGCAACAACGAGGCGGCTTTCGCCGTCCTGCAACTCACCATCGACGAGGCCCTCGACACCCTGCCGCAGCACCAACGGCACATGGCCGAGTTGCGTATCCAGGGCCACGAGATTGCCGAGATCGCGCAACAGACTGGCCGTTCGCGCCGGACGGTCGAACGACTGCTGCAAGAGGTGCGGAAAAAACTGAAGGGGGTCCTCGAACAGGAGGGAGCCTCCTCATGACCATCTCCACCAGCGTACAAACCAGCCGCGAACTGGATGGTTTGATCGCGGCCTTCGAGGCGGCCCGCAGGGTCGGCCGGCTGGCCGACCCTGCGGATTTCCTCCCCGCGCCCAGCCATCCGCTGTATCTCGAAGTGCTCCGCGAATTGGTGCGCGTTGACCTGGAACTCGGTTGGGACGAGGGGCGCCCGTGCCCCCTGGAACAATACCTGGCCCGCTTTCCCGACCTGCAGAGCGACGCGACAGCGCTGCAGGCGGTCGCCTTCGAGGAATATCGTCTGCGCCGGGCGGCGGGGCAGGATCCGGCCCCCGAGGAGTACGCCGAGCGTTATCGCGTGAGTGTCGCCGGTTGGCCGCGTCCCCAGGCGACGAGCCAGCTGCAAGACGCGGCCGCAGCCTACCGCGATTTCCGTCAGCGCCACCCGCACGCCGACCCCAGAGGCGATTCCTTCTCCACCTCGGAGTGCCTGGAGGCCGCCTCCCAGCAACTTTTTCAGGATCTGCATCGCCGCGACCCGAGTGCCGCCGAACGTCTGGCCGACGGGGTGCTGGCGCTGCCCGAGGTGGGCACAGAGTTCGCCGGCTTCCATTTGCTGGAGGAACTGGGCCGCGGCGCGTTTGGCCGCGTGTTCCTGGCACGCCAGGGGGAACTCGCCAGCCGCCTGGTCGCCCTCAAGATCAGCCCCGACGCCGGCGGCGAGTCGCAGACGCTGGCGCAACTGCAGCACACGCATATCGTCCCCATTCACTCGCTGCACACCAGCGATGCTCTCCAGGCGGTGTGCATGCCGTACTTCGGCCGGACGACCCTGGCTGATGTTCTCCGAGACCTGGCGGGCAGGCCAGCATTGCCGCGCTTGGGCTCGGACCTGCTCAGCGCCCTGCACAAGTCCACGAGTCGCCTGGACACAACCCCAGAGCGCCAGCGACATGTTGTGGCACGGTCTCCTGAAGCTGTTGTGGCACGGTCTCCTGACCGTGCCACTACGCCGACCGGAGGTCTCCCGCTACTCCTGGAGACCTGCGGTCAAAAGCAGTGGCACGGTCAGGAGACCGTGCCACAACGGCGGAGACCCGGTCCGCAGGCTTCGCCGCCCTGCGGGGTGCATCTGGAGGGACGCACGTACGTCGAGGCCGTCCTGTGGCTGGGGCGCTGTTTGGCGGATGGGCTGGCGCACGCTCACGAGCGCGGCATCTTGCACCATGACCTCAAGCCCGCGAATGTTCTGCTGAGCGACGAGGGCCAGCCAATGCTGCTGGACTTCAATCTCGCCGAGGACACCAAGCGCCGCTCCAGCGCCTCGGCGGCCATGATCGGGGGCACCTTGCCGTACATGGCGCCGGAGCACCTGGAGGCGTTTCGCGATCGCGCTCCGGCGGTCGATGCCCGTAGCGATATTTTCGCTCTCGGAATTATCCTTTATGAACTGCTGACCGGGCACCCCCCGTTTCCCAATCGCTCCCGCCCGGCTCAGCCGCTGGCCGATCAGGCCCCGGATCACTGCCCGCCGGGTGACCAGCGCAGGCTGGACGGCATCCTCAGCGAGATGATTCGTGACCGCGAGCAGGGGCCGCCCTCTCCCCGCCGCTGGAACCGCGACGTCTCCCCCGCCGCCGACGCCATCGTCCGGCGCTGCCTGGAACCCGACCCCAACCGGCGTTATCAAACGGCACGCGCCTTGCAGGAAGACCTGCAACGGCAACTCGATCGCCTGCCGCTGGCTCACACCCGCGAGCCGTCGCTGCGCGAGCGCGCCCGCAAGTGGCTGCACCATCATCCGCGTCTGCTCGTCAAGGTGCTGGCCGTCAGTGCGGCTGTCCTCGTTGGGGTGGCGATCTGGCTGATCCTCCGCGCGGATCGCCTGGCGCGCGACCAGGAAGCGCTCCGGTCGCTGGAGACGTTTCGCGAGGAGGCACGCTCTGTGCGCGAACTCCTGGGTGCTCAAGGGGACGACGGGCTGCAACGAGAACGAGCCATCGACCGCGGCCGGCAAGCGCTGGCTCGCTACAGCATCCTCGACGACGCCCGTTGGCGCGACCGGCCCGAAGTGGTCGCTCTCGCTCCGCAAGACCGCGAGCGCCTCCGGCGTGAGGCCGGCGTCCTGTTGCTCGTGCTGGCGGGGGCGCAGGCGCGGCCGACCGCGGTTGCCCCGGGCGTCGTTCGCGACGATGCCCCCGTTCGCGCCGCCCTGAAACTGAATGAACAGGCCGAGACCTGCTACGCCGACGACCTGCCGCCCGCCCTGTGGCTGCAGCGTGCCAATCTGCTGCGCCGCCTCGGCGACGCTGTGGCCGCGAAACAGTACCGCGCCCGTGCTGACGGCATGCCGCCGCGCACCGCCCAGGACCATTACCTGCTGGCACGCGAGCAGGTCGCCGCCGGTCGTTCGCGCGAGGCGTTGCTGCTCCTGCGCACTGCGACACGCCTGGAGCCGCGGGATTTCTGGACGTGGTTCCTGCTCGGCAACTGTTATGACGATCTGCAGGAAGATCTGCAGGCGGTGATGTGTTACAACGTCTGCGCGGCCTTGTCCCCGAACGATCCCTGGCCCTACTTCAACCGCGGCCTGGCCCACCTGCGCCAGAAGGACTATGCCCAGGCCAACGCCGATTTCGACCGTCTGCTCTCCTTGAAGTCGGACATGACCGAGGGCTATATCAACCGTGCCCTGGCGCGCCAGGGGTTGAAGCGCTACCTTGAGGCCAAGGAGGATCTGACACACGCCCTGAACCGCGGCGCCTCACCCACGCGGGTCTACTTCATGCGGGCACGGGTCCGCGAGTATGCCGGCGACAAGGAAGGAGCAAGCAACGACCGCACCGAGGGACTCCGCCGGCAGCCCACGGACGAAACCAGCTGGGTCGCGCGCGGTTGGGCTCGCCTGGACGATGATGCCACGGGCGCCCTCGCCGATTTTGACGCGGCGTTGCGCCTCAACCCACGCTCACGGTCGGCGATGCAAAACAAGGCGCACGTCCTCGCCGAGAAGCTGGGCCGCACCGAGGAGGCCATTCGCGTCCTGGACCGCCTACTCGAACTGTACCCTGACTTTGTCCCGGCCCGCGCCGGCCGCGCTGTGCTGCGCGCCCGCCTGGGTCGCCGCGACGATGCCCTGGCCGACGCACGCGAAGCACTGGCCCGCGACGGCCGGCCAGCGACGCGCTATCAGGTAGCCTGTGTCTATGCCCTGACCTCGCGCGTGTCTGCCGCCGATGGCACCAAGGCGCTGCAATTGCTGGCGGAGGCTTTACGCCAGGGCTACGGCGCTGGCCTGCTCGCCCGTGATCCAGATCTCGATTCCTTGCGGGCGCTGCCGGAGTTCGCGCGCCTCGCAGCGGCGGCATCCACCCTTCAGGCCGCTGCCGCTGGACGACCATCTCGTTGACTCTTAATGTACCGGCGTCCCCGGCTGATAGTATTTCCCGTTCCACAGAGAGGAACCTACAGGCATGAAACGCACCCGGACGCTCTCTTTCGAGCAGCTCGAAAACCGCCTCACGCCGACGGTGTGGAACAATCCCTGGCCCGATGGCACCCACCTGACGCTCAGTTTTGTCCCCGACGGGACGCTGGTGGGCGGCCGCCCGAGTACCCTCTTCCAGATGCTCAACGCCCGCGGGCCGACTGCCCTCTGGCAACATCAGATCTTGCAAGCCGTGCAGACCTGGGCCGTGCAGACGAACCTGAACATCGGCGTGGTGGCCGACGACGGCTCGCCACTCGGCGCGCCCGGACAGCCGCAAAGCGACCCGCGCTTCGGCGATATCCGCGTGGCGGCGATCCCGATGGCGCCGGACGTGATGGCGATTACCACGCCCTTCGATCCGCTCGCCGGCACCTGGTCGGGCGACGTGCGCCTGAACAGCAACTACCTCTTCGACCTGCAAGGGACCGGGGGCGTGGACTTCCTCACCGCGATGGTTCACGAGGTCGGGCACAGCTTCGGCCTGCCCGATATCCTGGATCAGAGTTCCGTGGAGTACCGGTACTATCAGGGCGTGCGAACGACGTTGGGCGCGTCGGACGTGACGGCCATTCAGGCGCTGTACGGCGCTCGCCAGGGGGATGCCTTCGAGGGCACGGCGGGCAATGGCACCTTCACCAGCGCCCGCGCTCTCACGCTGCTCCAGAACAGCGACGGTTCGCTGGGCATCCAGGCCAACGCCGACGTCACGACCGCTCAGGACATCGACTATTACCGCTTCACGGCGCCGCTGAACGCCGGCAGTTTCACGGTGCGCCTGCAGACGAAGGGAGTGAGCCTGCTTGTCCCGTCCGTGACCGTCTACGACTCCAGCCAGCGCGTGGTCGGCTCGGCGGTCAGCACCGACCCGCTGGGCGGCGATCTGCTGGTAAATGTTCCCCAATACAACCCATTGGGGACCTACTATGTCAAGGTCCAGGCCGCCACGACCGATGTTTTCGGAGTCGGCGGCTACGGGCTGCAGGTCCGCGCCATCCCGCTGGTGAGCGGGCTGCTGGGCGCGGTCAATACCACGGTCAACACCGTCTCGACGGTGCTGGCCAACAATGACCTGCACACCAACGACACGATCCTGACGGCCAGTCTGCTGCCGCCGCTCTTTAGCCAGACGAACTCGCGTTTCACCGCAGCCTTCCGCGGCAGCATCAGCGATGGCTGGGACGTGGACTTCTACAAGGTGCAGGCACCGACGCCGCCCGCCGGTACGCCGAACGTGTTGACGGCGATGGTCTGGGGCACGCAGACCAACGGGCTCAGCCCACACCTCGCCGTCTACGATGCGTACGGGCAGC
>DASPXY010001032.1:0-2564 GCA_035637055.1 Gemmataceae bacterium
GCGGCGCAAAAAAAGAGAGGCGTAGTAGGATACCACGCCTCTTCTCTATGGGAACGGCCGAAAGCTCGGCCGGCTTAGGGGGGGATGTTCTCTTCGTCCAGCCTCGAGTCGTCTTCATCGTCCGAGGCGGCGACGCGATACCCGTACTCCTCACCCAACCAGCGGCCGAGGTCGATCAGCCGGCAGCGGGGGCCACAGAAGGGGCTCTCTGGCCATTGCTCCGGCCCCCCCTCCATCAACCGCTGGCATATCGGGCAACGCACCTTTATCATCGGAAACTCACGTCGTGGACTTGGAGCTTTTCCCCGGCGCGCTGGTATTTCCCTTCCCTTTGGCGGCCGCCCCTGTGGCGCTTTCGCCGGTTTTGGCGGCCGCGCCGTTCGTGCCGGAACTCTCCGCCGGTTTCGCGGCTGCTTCCTCCGACTTGGCGGCACTCTTGTACGACTCGCTGCGGTAGTCGGTCTGGTAAAATCCCGAACCCTTGAACAGGATGGCCGCTCCCCCGCCGAAGAGGCGTCGCAGTTTGCGCTTACCGCACTTGGGGCACTTCTTCAGCGGCTTATCGCTCATCGACTGAAACTCGTCGAAGTTGTGATTGCACGCGTCACACTCATATTCGTACGTCGGCATCTTTGCTTACTCCTCCCAAGCCCACGGGTCGCAACCCGTGGGCTTTACCCCTTTGAGACGATGACCTTGGCCGGGCGCAGCACCCGGTCCTGATTCATGAAACCCTGTTCCAGCACCTGAATGACGGTATCGGGCGGCCGTCCCGGGGCGGGCTGATGCACGACCGCCTCGTGCAAGTTCGGGTCGAACGGCTTGCCCTCGGCCTCGATCGGCGTGACGCCGTAGCGCTTCAGCAGTTCCAGGAACTGCGACTGCACCATGTCAACGCCCTTGACCAGAGGCCCCGTCTCGCCCGCCTGCTTCGCCGCCGCCATCGCCCGCTGCAGGTTGTCGAAGACCGGCAGCAAATCGCGCACGATCGGGCCGTACATGTACTTCCGTTCCTGCTCCCGGTCGCGCTGGTTGCGCTTCTGATAGTTCTCGAAGTCGGCGCGCTCCCGCTTGAGCAGGTCGAGGAACTTGTCGCGCTCCGCTGCTCTCGTCTGGAGCGCGGTCACCGCCTCCGGCGTGAGGGTCGGGGGCTGTTCCGGAACTTCGTTCAAGTTCTCGACCGCAGCGCTCGGCCCCGGCTGTTGTTGCTCACTCACGGCGATGTCCTCCTCTCGTTCGTAGTCCCGCCTTTAGGCGGAATCGACACCTTCCGCCTGAAGGCGGGACTACGAACCATAGGTCGCCTGCTCCGGTGCTCGTGTCCCGTCACTGGGCTTGTTTCGCCTCGCCGCTGAACAGGCCCCTCAACTTCTCAAAGAAACTTTTGCGCCGCGGCGACACATTTTTGCCGTCGAGTTCGGCCAACTCGCGCAACAGTTCCTCCTGCTTCTTCGTCAGGTGCGTCGGCGTCTCGACCACCGCCACCACCAGCAAATCGCCGCGCCGCCCGCTGCGAAACGTCGGCATGCCCTTGCCGGGGACGCGCACCACCTCGCCGCTCTGGATACCGCGCGGCAAATCGTGCTTGAGCGGCCCGTCGAGCGTCGGCACCTCGATGGTTCCACCCAGCGCCGCCTGGCTGAAGGTGATCGGCACCTGACAGATCAGATGCTCGCCCTCCCGCTTGAACATCGAGTGTTCGCGCACGCGGATCTCGAAATAGAGATCGCCGCGTCCGGCTCCCGACTCGCCGGCGCCGCCCTCGCCGCGCAGCGGCGGCATCTGGCGGCGGCCGTTGTCCACGCCTGCCGGCACCTCCACTTCCAGGGTGCGGCGCACGACGACCTGGCCCTGACCGCGGCAGGTCGGGCACAGGTCGGGAATGACGTAACCCCGGCCGCCGCAGCTGCCGCAGGTCTGCTGGATGCGGAAAAAACCCTGCGCCCGCAGGACGGCGCCGTGCCCATCGCACTGCCGGCAGCGAACTGGCTGCGTGCCGCGCCTCGCTCCGGAACCGGCACAGTCGGAACAGCGCTCCTCGCGCGGAATGGTGATCGTCTTGCGACAGCCGCGGTACGCCTCGATCAGATCGATCTCCAGCGCATAGAGGAGATCCTCGCCGGGCTGCGGGCCACGCCGCCGGCCACCCCCAAAGAGGCCGCCGAGCAGGTCGCCGAAAATGTCCATGATGGAGCCGGTATCGCCGAAATCGGGCATCGCCAGCCCTTCCAGGCCGGCGTGACCGTAGGCGTCATAACGGCTGCGTTTGTCGGGATTGCTGAGGACGTCGTACGCCTCGGCGGCTTCCTTGAACTTCGCGGCCGCCTCCGCGTCCCCGGAGTTCCGGTCCGGGTGGTATTTCATGGCCAGATTGCGGTACGCCTTCTTCAACTCTTCCGCGCTGGCGTCGCGCTGAACGCCGAGGACTTCGTAATAGTCCCGCTTGGCCATTGTGCCTCCATTTGGTGACAAGGTGACAAGGTGACCGGGTGACAAGGTGACCGAAAACAGTTCTTCTTGGTCACCTTGTCACCTTGTCACCTTGTCACCTTGTCACGGTTAAC
>DASPXY010001033.1:0-6313 GCA_035637055.1 Gemmataceae bacterium
AGTTCAAGGGAGACCGACTGCGTGTGTTCCTCGCGGCGCCCGGCGGCGAGCGCCCCACGGAGTTCAAGACGAAGGTTGGCGATAAACTATGGATTCGCACCTATGAGCGCGTCAAAGTCGCCCCGGACGGCCCCGGCGCGCAGCGCGGCGATGCGGGTGAAGGCACGGATCTGCACGGCGACCCGCTCCCACCTGGGGCCATCGCCCGCCTGGGAACGGTCCGCTTCCGCCACGGCAAAGGGATGACGGCCATCGCCCTGTCGCGGGACGGGAAGACGATTACCTCGGTCGGGGGTGACGGCAGCATTGTGCTTCACGACGCCGCGACCGGCGCCAAACTCCGCTCCATCGCCGGGGAAGCCGCCGCGAGGGTGGTCGTCCTCGCGCCGGATGGCCGGAGCCTCGCCACGGTCATCGGCGGTCGGCGCATTATCGTGCGGGACACGGCAACTGGTGACCGGATCCGTGAATTCCAGGTCGCGAATGGGCCCATTTTTCAGCTCGCCTTCAGCGCGGACGGCAAGATACTGGCCGGCGGCGAGCAGTACCTGATTCATCTCTGGGACATCCATGCCGGCAAAAAGGTGAGCCGAATCAACCCGCCGGGAGTCGAAACCCTCAGAGTGGCCCTGTCGCCCGACGGCAAGACGCTGGCGACGGCCGGATGGGACCGCAAGGAGCGGCCGATACTCTGCCTGTGGGAGACGGCCAGCGGCCGGAGGCTCAGCGAGTGGCAGCCCGGCGCCGACATGGAGGAAACCCACGCGCTTGCCTTCTCCCCGGACGGGAAACGCCTCGCCTCCGCCAGCGGTTACGGTGATCCCGAACAACGCGAGCGCCTGCGCGTGTGGGCCGTTCCCACTGGCGAGCGGCTGCTCGAAGTCCCGGGCCGGTTTCACGGTCTGCGCTATTCCCCCTGCGGCAAACTCCTCGCCGCCAGGGGGGCGGGTGCGGTCTCCTTGCGGGCGGCGGACACCGGCAAGGAGATGCGGCGGATTCCCGCAAGCGGCCCCGTGAGCTTCGCCGCGGATGGCAAGATGCTGGCCCTGGCCGACCGCTACTCGACGATCACCTTCTGGGACGTGCCCACGGGCCAGCAACTCCGCGCGCCATTGCTGGGGCATCGCCACTGGGTCAGGAACGTGCAGTTCCTTGCCGGCGGCAAGACCCTCGCTTCGCTGGGTGACGACGCCACCTATTTCTGGCAAGTCCCCGCCGCAAAGAGCATCGGCCGGTTCGACGGGCCTGTCAGTCAGCGGGCTCTGTCGCCCGATGGGAAAACGCTGGCGGCGATCTTCTCGCCCAAGACACCGGCCTCGCATCAGAGGATCGGCTTGTGGGACACCGCCACCGGCAAGAAACTCCATGACCTGGAGCCCTCGTCGTCGAATCTGGCCTTGATGGACCTGAACTTTTCCCCTGATGCGACCACGCTGGCCGTCCCGTTGGGGGACCGGACGATTCAATTCTGGAGCGTCGGCACGGGCAAGGTGATTCGCCAGTTTGTACTCTCGAAGGTTCTGGCGCAGAGCCTGGCCTTTTCGCCGGACGGCAAAACGCTGGCCATCTGCAATGGCAACTCCAGCCTGGAGGTGCAGGGCGGCCAGGTTCCGAGGGTCTGGTTGGTGGACGCGGTCACGGGCCGGGAGTTGCGCCAGCCGTTCGAGCTGCCGGAGACCGCCGCTGCCCGGGGACGTTCGTCGCGCATCATCAGCATGAACCCAATGCTGGCCTTCTCGGCCGACGGCAGGATCCTGGCCGCGGCGGCGACGAGTGGCGGGAACTGGGGTGTGGAGCATGTACTTCAGGTCTGGGCGGTGGAAACGGGGCAGCTCCTGTGCCGGCTCGAACGGGTGAGCAACCGCTTCGCCCTGTCTCCGGACGGCAAGAGCCTGGTCACGATGACTGCCGATCCCGACCGGAGTGAGCCCCCGCGGTTGTGGGAGGTGGCGACCGGCAAGTTACGCGCTCCGATTCGGGGACATTTGGGATCGGTTACCGGCGCTGCCTTTTCGCCGGATGGGCGGTTGCTGGCCACCGGGAGCCAGGACACGACGGTTCTGATCTGGGACGCCCTGAGTCTGACCGGCGAACCACCGGCTGCCGGCAACCTGTCCCGCAAGGAATTGGAGGCCCTCTGGGCTGACCTGGGTGGGGCAGATGCGGCCAAGGGCTACCGGGCGATCCGGGCGCTGGTCGCCGCACCCGAACCGACCGTGCCCTTCTTGCGGGAGCACCTGCGTGCGCTTTCCCCACTCGATGGGAAGGCTCTGGCCCGGCTGATCGCCGACCTCGATGCAGGCCAGTTTGCCGTGCGGGAGAAAGCCATGCATGAGCTAGAAAAGCTCGGTCCGTCAGCTGGGCCGGCGCTGCGGCAGGTGCTGGCCGGGCAACCCTCCCTGGAAGTTCGTCGGCGGGTGGAGCAACTGCTTGCGAAACAGCAGCGGTTCATCCTCACCTCGGAGGGGCTGCGGAGTTGGAGGGCGATTGAGGTGCTGGAGCACATCGCCACTCCCCAGGCCCGAAAACTGCTGGAGGAGTTGGCCCGGGGTGTTCCGGCCCCTGGGGTCAGCGAAGAAGCCCAAGCGGCGCTGCAGCGCCTGGCCCGACTCCCCGCTGGCTCGTAACCCGAGCGAAAGGAGCATTTCAGACCATGAGCGCGACAAAGCGGGCACTCACGATCGCAGTCTCGGTTGCCGTCGTCGTGGTTGGGTTCGGTGCCGGCCGGGAGCCGGAGGCTGCTCCCGGAAAGGAGCCAAAGGGTGCGGCCACGGATGCCTATGGCGACCCGCTACCGCCGGGCGTCGCAGTTCGATTGGGCACGGTCCGTTTTCGCTACGGCAGCCGCTTCACCTTTTCTCCGGACGGCAAGACCCTCGCCGCGCTGGACGGCGACAGCCTCTACCTGGTGGACGTCGCGACAGGCAAGGAGCAGCAGCAATTCCGGGGATTGATGGGAGGCTATGCCGGCGCGCCGGCGTTTGCGCCCGAGGGTCAGCGCGTGGCCGCCGTCGATGGCAGGGGGGCGCTCTACCTCTGGGAAGTGGCCACGGGGAAGGAACTGCGACGGCTCGCCGTGCCCGCAAGAAGTTTCCTCCGCGACCGAGCTTTTTCCCCCGACGGCAAACGGGTCGCGCTCCTCAGCTACGATGGTTGGATCACGCTCCTGGACATTGCCACGGGTAAAGAAGAATGCAAGTTCACAGGGCACAAACTCAATGTCGTCTCCAGTGCGTTTTCCGCCGACGGCCGGATCCTGGCCTCCGCCAGTCTGGACCGGACGGTCCGGTTGTGGGACGTGACGACTGGCAAGGAATCGCGCCGACTTCCGCAGCACAAGGGGCCGGTCGAGTCGGTCAGCTTCTCGCCGGATGGGAAGATCCTGGTGACGGCCGGACGCGGCGACGGCATGGTTCATTGGTGGGATGTGGCCACCGGGAAGGAACTACGTCAGTCCCAGGCGGACGACAGTCCCCAGGGACTTCTCGCCGTGGCCTTTTCCCCTGACGGCCAGGTTGTAGCCTCTGTCGGTGGGGCGAAGGTTGTCCGTCTCTGGGACGCCGGCACGGGGCGCGCGTTGCGTTCCTTTGAAGGCGCCAGGGCGGTTGCCTTTTCGCCTGACGGCAAAATCCTGGCTGCGCCCAGCAAGTTCGGCACGTCGCTACGTCTGTGGGACGTGGCGACGGGCAAGGAGCTCAACGCCAGCGAGGCGCACACCAGCCCGGTCGAAGCGCTCGCGGCTTCGCCTGACGGGACGCTCATCGCTTCGGGGGATCGGGCCGGAACCGTCCGGCTGTGGCAAGCGGCGACAGGCAAGCCTCTCTGCAAGCTCTCTGGACACACCGACGGCGTCACCGCCCTCGCCTTTGCTCCGGATGGCAAGACGCTGGCCTCGTTGAGTTCCGATCGCACCATTCGGCTCTGGGCTGCGGCCACCGGTCGGGAACTGCAGCGCCTGGTGTCAGGAGAGGCGGAAGCCTTTACCAGCCTGGCCTTCGCGCCCGACGGCAACATCCTGGCATCGGGGGGCCTCAACGGTAGGATTGGTTTGTGGGATCCCACCACGGGAAAAAAGGTGCGCGACTTTGAGGCCCATCCCTTCCGGCTCAACAAGTACGATGACCTGAGTTATGCCGCCGCCGTCGCGGTGCTGGCTTTCTCCCCGGATGGAAAGATGCTGGCGACGGGAATTGACCAGAACGAGACCTTCCATCTCTTCGATGTCCGAACCGGCATACGGCTGCGACAGTTTCAGGCTCCGCTGCTCAACAAGGACAACTGCAGCCACAAGAAGGCCACGCTCGCCTTTTCGTACGACGGCAAGACACTGGCGACGGGCAGTGGTCACAAGATGGTTCGCTTCTGGGAAGTCGCCAGCGGCAAGGAGCGGCGGCAGCTGGGAGGAAGCAACATCGCAGGCAGCGGCCGTTATGCCTATGCTGGATGTGAAAAGTGGCCCTATACGCTGGCCTATTCTGCCGACGGCAAGCTGCTGGCCAGCTGGGGTCATCAGAACGAAACCTTCCGCATCTGGGATGCCGCCACGGGCAAGGAACTGGCCCACCTGCGCGGGCATCGTGCGGATGTCAGCGCGGTGGTCTTTTTGCCCGATGGCAAGGGGCTGGTCTCGGCGAGTGCGGACACGACCCTCCTGGTCTGGAACATCCCAAACGCCTGGAAGTGATTGACAGCCGGCTCGCGTTCGTCCCGCTTGCGGGTTAGCACTCTGGGTTGTGCTAACCCCAAGCGTGGCTCGTCAGCGTGCCCGCGGCCCTTCGTTCGGCCCCGTCGGCTGTACGACCTCGAAGTCCGAGCCCTTGAGTTTGCGCAAGTCGTCCAGGCCCTTGATGCGTCGATCCGGAGCGATCGAGAGGCGCCAATCGCCGCCGTTGTCCGCGACGTACATCCCGTACTTTTGCAATCCCTTGAGGATCGCTTGCGCGTGCGGCGAGAACTTCGAGACGTCGTAGTCCTGGCGCAGCCGGAAGCGCTCCCCCATGCGCGGCAGGTTGGGGTCGGTCAGTTTGCTGGCGTAGTGGGTCGCGGGATAGACGTACGCCCGCCGCGTGCGCCGCACGGTGAAGCGCATCGCGTGCTCGACCATGCCGCGCTCTAGCTCGTCGTAGCGGATCACGGCTGGAAACACGGGTAGTCCCGCGGCGTCGGAGGACGTCCAGCCGGCCGGCCGCAGCTTGTTACTTTTCAGATCGAAGATAGCGGCGCAGGCCGCTTGCCAGCCAGCGTCGGTCTTGCGCATCTGGTAGAACTCGTAGAGCATGCCATTGACCGGATCGACGACCAAGGCGTGCCGGTCGCCCTTGCCGGTGCGCTGGACGTAGTCGAGCGTCTTGCCTTTCGGCGACAGCGGCCAGTCCTCAATGGGCACATTGTCGGGCACCGGATACGGCCCCTTGTCGGACTCGGCGGCGTAGGAGACGAGTTTGACCGGCAACTTCTTCTGGTCGGGCGGCACCAGAATGAAGGACATATCGAGGTTGTACGCCAGTCGTTTGTCGGCGCCGATGGTGGCGATCATCTCCTTCGAGTTGGGCAGGACGGGCAGTTTGGAGATGTCCTCGTTCCAGGGGTTATTCGCCGGGAAGACCTGCATCGTCGTGAGGATGCGGTCGGCCTCGGGTGTGTCGAACGCCACGGGTTGCTTGATCTCCGGCATCTTCGGCAGAGGCCGGCCGCTGGAGTGTTTCGCGCCGGGTTCCTGAGCGTGGCCCGCCCAGAGCACGAGCACGGCCCAGGAGACAGCCAGCGCCGCAGCCAGGATCCTGTGTTGCATGATGACCTCGCTGTTCGCTGAGAAAGCGAACCCAGTGCCGTTCACGGTTGTTGTGGCAGCACTTCAAACAGCTTACTCACGGCGAGTTTGAAGCCTGGTAAGACGGTGCCGCCATCGAGAGTGTCGTTGCTGTCGAGGATCTGGACCTTCTTGACACCCTCGTAAACGTAGATCTTCCGGTGGGGTGGATAGATTACCCAAACCAGATTCACGCCGTGGGTGAAGTAGTCCTCGATCTTGGTTTGCACGTCCAGGGCGAAGTTCGTCGGGCTAATCACTTCTACGGCCAGGTTTGGCACGACCGCCCAGGCGTTGCCGGGAGGGATGACGCGCTGCGGCCAGCGCTCGAAGGACACAACGGCCGCGTCCGGGCGCAACTCGACATCCCCGGCGCTATCGAGCCGAAAGAGCACTTCGATGGCGACAATTCCTTGCGGACTGTCGCCCCAAAAGAGCCAGATGTAACGCCCGAGCAAGTTGGCGATTCCGCTCTCCTGCGCTCCCATCAGTGGCGCCTCCACT
>DASPXY010001034.1:0-3577 GCA_035637055.1 Gemmataceae bacterium
AATTGTCTGCCCTGATGGCAGCGGCCCGTCTCGCCGGGAAGGGAGTGGCCGAACCGCAACACGAAAAGCACGAGGAAGAGCCGGGTCCTCTCACCACCTTGACCAGGGAACAACTGCTCACAGAGTTTGAGCGCTTGAAGCGCGAGCGATACGCCGAGCATGGGATGGTTCCAATCCACGAGTTGCGACGGATCATTGCCGACCGTTTCGGCCCCGCCGCCGCGGAGCATGACGTGTTCGACACGGTGTTGAAGGAATTGCGGCGAGAGCGGCAAATCCGGTTGGTTGCCCTGGGTGATGGGGGGATTGTCAGCGAGCAACAGATTGCAGATTCCATTCGCGGCGAGAACGAGATCTATTTCATGATCGAGAGCGCCCATGAGCCTGCCTCCGTTCAATAACCCGTTTAGCGAGGGGCGCCTGAATACGGGGACGGATTTCCGCCCCGAATGGGACGTCCCTGAACTGAACCGTTCGATCTCTGACAATCTGGCCAAGTTGGCCCGAGCCGTGAAAGGGCGGGTCCAGCCCGACCCTGGGCAGATGGTCCAGGTGCTGCTCGGTCCCCCGGGCTACGGCAAAAGTCATCTCTTCGGTCGCATTGGCCACCACCTGGACGAAGAGGTGCTGTTTGTCTTCGTCCCGGCATTCGAGGACATCAGTCGGCCACTCCAACACATCCGTTCCCACGTGGTTGAGAGCTTGTTCCGGGAGCGCGGTGGCCGGCCGCCGGTTCTGCACCGGGCGCTCGCGCGACTGTGTCAGCCCTCTTTTATCGAGTACCTCTCCCAATTTCCGCCCTCGCTGGCTGCCCGACACCAGGGATTGCTGCAATCGCTGCAGAGTGAACCAGAAGCGGTTCTCGGGATGATTCAGGCGGTCACGTCGATCGTCCCCTTTCAGCGACTTGCAGCCTCGATTGCCAGTCGGCTGCCGCAAGTTCCCTTTCCGGTTGTCAATGCCTTGGCTTTAGGTTGGTCGCCGCTGGCCGACGTCGCCCGCCGCTGGCTCCGCGGAGACTTTCTGCCCAAGGAGGAGTTGGCCCGCCTCGGCTTGCCCGAAGACGCTGGCCCCGCCAGTCCGCTGGAGGTTCTCAAGGGGATCGCTCCACTGCTGCGCTACCAGACCCCCGTCATTCTCTGTTGCGATCAAGTCGAATTAACCTTCAAGCACCCGGAGGGCCCCAGGCAGATCTCGGCCGAACTCATCGAAATCCTGCACCAACTCCCCAACGTGGTGATGGTCCTGAGTTGCCTGCAGACGGAGTGGCCAAAGTTCCTCGATAAATCGGTGATGGCATTCCGGCAGCGTGTCGCGAAGGCGCTAACCCTCAACGACCTCACGGAGGCACAAGGGGTTGAACTCGTTGCTCGGCGAATGCGCACGTGGGACGGTCGCCAACCGCAGCATGCGCCAGCCTGGCCATTCGACGAGCCGTCCGTCATCACCTACGTCCGCGATCGCACGCACAACCCTCGAATTCTCATCCAGCGCTGCGGCGAGTTGTTCAAGGAATGGCTGGAGGGCGACCGCAAGAAGCCCATTTACCTCACCCCGCCGACCGACACACTCGACCCGGCCAAGGTGTTCCTGCAAATGTGGAACGCCGAACTGGAGACTATCGCCAAGAACCCTGCCGTTGCCTGGTCCGAATATCAGGAAGAGCGCCTGTATCGTGCAGTTCGCGAGATGATCACGCTCGCACGCGATGCCGGGCGCGAGATCGCCGGCATTCGGGTGCGGAACGTGAGTGAAGCCGCCCTCCGCCAGCGCGGCGAAATGAAGCGGCACGCACTGACCGTGGATCTCACGGTAAGGGGTCAGGATTATCGCGTGCTCGTTCCGGTGACAACGGTCAACAACGGACGGAATTTTCGCTTCTACTTTGAGGACATCGAGGAGGCTCTCAAAGGACCGGTGGCAGGCTGCCTGCTCGTGCATCGGCAGACGGAGTTCCAGCGCGGCGGCAAATCCGGGGATCGCTTCGACGAGATGCTCGGCAAGCAACTTCGCCTCTTCACCCTGGAGGAGTCCCCCGCGAGCCATCAGCGGCTGGAGTGTCTGCTCCGCTTCCTCGACCGCGCCGCGGGCCAGGAACTCCAGATTGATTCCACGACCCTGGAGTACAAGGATTGCCAGGACTACATCCTGAAAACCGCGGTCCTCGACAGCCTCGACCTGCTGAAGTTGCTGGGCACATGGCAGAAAGCCGTTCCAGCCCAGCAGGCGGCCGGTGCCGCCCAGGCTCAGGGGCAGGCCGGGCCCGCTGCTCCGGTCGCTACAACGGCTCCAGCTGCGAAGCCGGTCAGCGCCCCCCAGGCCACGGCAACTGTACCGACCCCGCCGAAGGCCAACCTCGAAACGGCCGGCTTGGGGGCAGCGGAACACACGGGTTGGGCTGGCGAGAAGCTCGGCGTCCTCGTCAACAAGTTGAAGTTGTGGGGCCTGCCGGTCAACCCGGCGGGCGTTGAGGTCGGCCCTTCCTTCGCCCGGCTGAAAATCGAGCCAGCAGGCAGCAAAACCACCTTCAACAAGGTCCGCGACAAAACCACCGATCTGAAGATCCAACTGGGTCTGCGGGTCGCTCCTTTGATCGGCTCGCAGCCGGGCTACATCAGTGTGGATGTTGAGTTGCCGGCGCGGCAGACGGTGACATTGGCCGAGACCCTCGCCAGGCCACGCCCTGGATTGGACGGTCGCCCCGCATTCCCAGCGGGCCTGGATGTGGCTGGTCAGGCGTTCTGGATTGACCTATCGGATACCTCCGATTGTCACTTGCTCGTCGCCGGCCAGACCGGCAGTGGCAAAAGCGAGTTTCTGCGGGCGATGGTCGTCGCGATGGCCAGGCGGTTCACACCCCAACAGATACAGTTTGTCTTGATTGACCCAAAGCAGGTTTCATTCAACATCGGCAACCAGGAGAGTCCGTACCTGCGTTTCCCGGTTGCGCTGAGCGCGGACAAGGCACTCCCCCTACTGCAGTGGTGCCTCGATGAAACGAAAAAGCGCTACGACTTGCTCGCTGGGCAGAAAAAGACCAATGTGGGCGAACTCGAAGACGCCAGTCTGATCCCTCGGATCCTCACCGTCGTGGACGAGTTCGCGAACCTCCTGGAAGATAAGAAGACGAAGGCGCTGCTCACCTCATTGTTGAAGCAGATCGGCTCGATGTCGCGGGCCGCCGGCATCCACCTCGTCCTGGCTACACAACGGCCCGATAAGGACGTCGTCACCCCGTTACTGCGCGACAACCTGCCGGGTCGGGTCGCCCTGCAGGTCAAGACCGAGGCGAGTTCCAAGTTAGTCATCGACTCGCCCGAGGCAGCCTATCTGCTAGGCAAGGGGGATCTTCTCTGGCAGCGTGGAGGGAGCTTGCTGCGATTGCAGAGTCCCTTCGTGACGCAGGCGGAGTTTGAAGAATCGCTCAAAGCGCACTGACGGCAGAGGGCCAACCCGCGCTTGATCATTTGCTCGACAAGCCGACGTACTCGCGGACCAGGTGTTGTACGTCGAACTGGCCCTTTGGCACCGGATCCCAGACCGGCAGGTCGGCCTGGTCCATGTGCTCGGCGAGTTC
>DASPXY010001035.1:0-3479 GCA_035637055.1 Gemmataceae bacterium
TCAACTCGGCCAGGTGCGTCGTCTTGCCGCCGGGCGCCGCGCACAAATCGAGGACCAGGCTCCCGGGCGTCGGGTTCAGCGCCGCGGCGACACACATCGCCGATTCGTCCTGAACCGCGAACCAGCCCTGCTCGTAGCCGGGCAACTGCCGAATCGGCGCCGCGTCGAGCAGACGCACACTTTGCGGTTGCTCGCCGGTCTCGGCATGGACACCCGCCTCCGTGAGCGACGCCAGCAACGCCTCGCGGGTGGTGCGTAGCGGGTTGCAGCGCAGCCAGATCGGCGCCGGTCCCGCGAACCAGAAGCCGCGCCGCACACACTCGTCCCAACCTTCCCGGTCCAGCCAGCGCTGAGCCAACCAGCGCGGCAACGCGAACGCTGCAGAAAGGTATTCTACCGGATGCGTGGTCGGTTCGGGAAGCACAGACCGCGCCAGCTTGCGATAGGCACCGCCCTCAAGCGGCAACGCGTCCGCTGCCGGGTCGGTGCCGCGTTCGTCGGTCAGCAGCGCCGACACCCCGCGGAGCACGGCGTTGAGGAAGCCCTTGGCGCCCGGGCGGCCGTAGAGCGCGGCGAGTTCGACGGTCTCGTGAATCGCGGCGTGCGGCGGAATGTGGGTGAGCAGGGCAAGCTGGAACGCCCCCAGACGCAGCGCGTCCATCAGCCACGCTTCGACCTGATGCGGCTGCCGCTTGATCAGCGGGCGCAGCAGGGCGTCGAGCGTGCCGCGACGGCGCAGGACACCGTAGGCCAGCTGCGTCGTGAGGCGGCGGTCGGCGGGGCTGAGCGACGAGCGGGTCAGGCTCTGATCGAGAATTTCCTGGATGAAGGCGTCTTGCTCGCGGCACTGGAGCAGGACGTGCAGGGCAAGACTGCGGGCGCTGTGGCTCTTGCCGCGGAAGGTGAGGGGGCCTGGCTTCATGGTGCGCTGTCAAACGGGCAAGTTGAGGAGGGTGCCGTTGTCTCTCCTTGAGTATACCAATCCGTCTGCTGCCCAGCTGCGAAGGCGAGTGGGACGGAGCGACCAAAGCCGCACATCGCTGCGCGCGGAAGCGACACACCGCGCTGAGCCTCGCCGCCGATGGGTGCCTCGAACACTGGCGGCCATTGGCTGAAACGCAGGGAATCACGGCGATTTCGGCACGGTCGCGAGGGTGAGGTGACGCGCGGCATGATGGTTGCTCAATAAACACATGCCGACGACCAGGACAACCGCCTGGGGGACCGGCGGCATCGAGGGTTCAAAAACGCCACCAGGCAAGTCTTCCCTGGAGACTTCTCCAGGGAACCCGCTTCCGCCCCTCTCCGTTCGCATGAAGCTCTCCAGGCGACCCCTGGCTAATCGCCATTGTCGTGCCCAGGCCCTGTCGCCCCGGAGAGATACCCATGCTTCCCTCACCTTCCCTTCGACGTTGGCTCCGCCACTGGTGGCCCTCTGACCTCAGCGCGCAGCCAGCCCGGCGTTCATCCCCCCGACGCGCTCTTTCCCGGCCGCTGCTGGAACTGATGGAGGACCGCCTGACGCCGTCGGTGTCCTTCGTGCTCGGCAACCCGGTGCCGGCTCCACCGAGCAGCATGCTGTTCACAGTGACGCGCACGGGAGATCTGACACCGGCAGTGCAGGTCAACTACACGACCCTGGACGGCAGCGGCTCCAACGCCGCCCACGCCGGCACCGACTACACCGCCACCAGCGGCACTTTGCTGTTCCCCGCGAACCAGACGACGGAGACGATCTCCGTCCCGGTCCTCAACGACACTGTTTTCCAGGCGAACCTCACTTTCGGCGTGGTCCTGTCCAGCCCGCTGGCCAGTGCCGCCTTCGCCGGGCCACAGTCCTTCCCAGCCATCGGTGGTACTGTGGCGGTGGGCGACCTCAACGGCGACGGCAAACCTGATCTCGTCGTCGCCAACAGCGGCGACAACACGGTGTTGGTGCTGCTGAACACAACGGCGCGTGGAGCCACAACCCCCAACTTCGCCCCCCTGCAGTCCTTCGCCACAGGCAGCCGGCCCTTCTCGGTGACGGTGGCAGACGTTAACAGCGACGGTAAGCCCGACCTCATCACCGCTAACTACAGCGATACGGTGTCGGTGCTGCTGAACACCACGGCGCCTGGGGCCACTACCCTCTCCTTCGCCCCCCAGCAGTCCTTCGCTACCGGTAGCGGGCTCTTCTCGGTGGCGGTGGCGGACATCAACGGCGACGGCTTACCCGACCTCATTACGAGCAACAAATGGGACCAGACGGTGGGGATGCTGCTGAACACGACAGCGTCCGGGGCCAGCACCCCCTCCTTCGGCCCCCAGCAGACCTTGGCCACAGGCATCGATCCCAGCTCAAACTTGGCGGTGGCGGACGTCAACGGCGACGGCCTACCCGACCTCCTCGTCGTTAGCGGGATCGACTCGCTGTGGGTGGTACTGAACACGACGGCGCCTGGGGCCACCACCGCCTCCTTCGCCCCCCCGCAGACCTTCAACACAGGCAGCTCCAGCGGTCAGGTCTCCTTGGCGGTGGCGGACGTCAACCTTGATGGCAAACCCGATATCATCGCCACCGGCACCCAGGTTTCAGCCCACGGGGACCTCGCGTACATGGTGTCGGTGCTGCTGAACACGACGGCGCCTGGGGCCACCACCGCCTCCTTCGCCCCCCAGCAGACCTTCCCCACCAGCTACAATCGCACCTCCGTGGCGGTGGCGGACGTCAACGGCGACGGCCTACCCGACCTCGTCGTCGCCGGGGGCGGCACGTCCCCGGGCGGCGCGCTGTCGGTGCTGCTGAACACAATGGTGCCGGGAGCAGCGGTCCCCTCCTTCGCCCCTCAGCAGACTTTCCCCACAGGCTCCTATCCCTCCTCCGTGGCGGTGGCGGACGTCAACGGCGACGCCTTGCCCGACATCGTCACTGCCAACGGTTTCGACGGCACGGTCTCGGTGCTGCTGAACACGACAGCCCCCGTCAATTTCGCGGCGGTGCAGGCGGTGTCGGTCACCGCGATCACCAGCGTGACGCCCGCCAGGGCTGTCCTCGGCCAGACGTTCACCGTAAGTGCCATCGTCACCCCTGGCCTGCCGCAGCCGAACGCCCCGACAGGCACGGTCACCTTTTTCGATGACACCACCCCCCTGGGAGTCGTCCCGATCGGCTCCGATGGCATCGCCACTCTCACCGTCTCGGCCCACCACGGCGGCACCCTCTCGCTGCGGGCAACCTACTCCGGCGATGTCAACTTCTTGCCCAGCGAGACGGCCGTCACACCGCTGCCGGTCCTGGCCCAGAACACGGTCGGCGTCTTTGATCCGGCGACCGGCACCTGGTATCTGCGCGGCAGCAACAGTCCCGGTGTCCCCGATGCAGGTCAGTTTGCCTACGGGGCGCCCGGCTGGGTAGGCGTGCCCGGCGACTGGAATGGCGACGGCGTGAGCACGGTCGGCGTGTTCGACCCCGGCACCGCGATCTGGTATCTGCGGAA
>DASPXY010001036.1:0-4525 GCA_035637055.1 Gemmataceae bacterium
CATCGTGCGGGGCCTCTCCGGCCTCGCCTCGATGTACTGCTTCTTCTATGCGATCGCCCACCTGCGGCTGGCGGACGCCGTGCTGCTCAACCAGTCGGTGCCGCTCTTCATCCCCCTGGTAGGCAGCCTCTGGCTGGGGGAGCGCTTCCCGGTGCGGCTGTGGGGCGTGATCGGGCTGGGCTTCGCGGGCATCCTGCTCATCCTGAAGCCCGGCACCGGCCTCTTCACGTCCGTCTCGCTGGTGGGGGTGTCGTCCGCCGTGCTCGCCGCGGTGGCCCAGGTCGGCATTCGCCGGCTCACCCGCACCGAGCCCGTGACCCGCATCGTCTTCTACTTCGGGCTCATCGGGAGCGTGGTCTCGGCGGTACCCGCGGCCCTCGCCTGGCGCGACCCGTCGCCCGCGCTCTGGGGCGTGCTGCTCACGATGGGGGCACTGGCCACCGCGGGCCAGCTCGCGCTGACCCGCGCCTACGGCCACGCCCCCGCGGCCCAGGTGGGACCCTTCATCTACGTGGGGCCGGTGTTCGCGGGCCTGCTCGACTGGTGGATCTGGGATACCCTGCCGGACGCCCTGTTCGTGGCGGGCGCGGTGATGGTCGTGGCCGCGGCGACCCTCACCCTGCGGAGCGCGCCCCTGCCGGAAGAAGCGAAGGAGCTGGTCTAAGGAGGCACTCGATGTCGCTGCCAAGCCGGTTGGCCGTACTAACGCTGCTCTCGATCTCACTGCCCGCCGGCGCCGATCAGGCGGGGAGTGGAGCCAAGACCCTCGTCCTGGCCCACGACGTCTACTTCGCGCTGAACGACGCCTCCGCCGAGGGACGGACCAAGTTGATCGCGGCCTGCAAGAAGTACCTGTCCGGCCACGAGGGTACCGTCTCCTTCGCGGTGGGCACCCCGGCCGACGAGATGAGCCGGCCGGTGAACGACCGGGAGTACGACGTCTCCCTGCACGTCTACTTCAAGGACAAGGCCGCCCATGACACGTACCAGGACCACCCGCGCCACAAGCAGTTCATCGCGGAGAACCAGGCGAACTGGAAGAAGGTCCGGGTCTTCGACTCCTGGGTGGAAACCAGCAAGTAGAGCAACCGGCTCGGCGAACGCAGAGCAGGAGTTCACCGAGGATCGAGCGCTCCTGCACCAAAGCACGCGCCCGTCCGCCCTTTCTTCAGGCTGGCGGGGTAGCGCGGCGGCGGCTTCGGGGCCAGATCTTCGGTGCCAGTTCGGGGCGCGGAGGAGTTCGCCTCTTCGCCCTGCCCACGCCGCGCGCACTCCCTTGCGCACGGCGCCGGATCACGTGGGCGAGAATGCGCCGGGTGGAGTTGGGACGGACCCCATGCTCCCACACTCGGATCACTAACCATCCGGCGGCTTTGAGTCGGCGTGTGGTGTCGGCGTCACGGGCACGGTTGCGTTCGATCTTCCCGCGCCACCATGCTGCATTGTGAGCCGGCCACGTGCCATGAACCGGGCATCCGTGCCAGAAGCACCCATCCACGAAGACAGCGATTTCCAGCTTTCGGAACACGATGTCGGCCTTTCGCCGCAGTGTGCGCAAAGGGCTGATATCCGTGGCAAAGCGGAGGCCGGCTGCTCGAAGCATCGACTGCAGCTGCAGCTCTGGTGTCGTGTGGCGACGGGGAGTCAACTGCATCCGCCGTGTGGTGAGAGCCGAATCTGGCTCAGGAGAACCGATGGGCCGCCGGCGCATGAAGATTCAAGCCTGAGTGCTTGCCTTGCTCGACGTTTCCTGGGCGAGGAACGCGTCCAGCCGTTTCGCCAAGGCCGCGTTCTTTTCCACGTGCTTCACGTAGTAGACCATTGACTGCACGGCCGTTCGCTGCTTCAAGGGGTCCCAGAGCGAGACGGCTTCGAGGAGGTCGTCCGTGTCCAGGGCTCGTGTTCCGAGGGCTTCGATCGCTTCACGGGCACCAGCTTCGAAGCCAAGGGCCACAACCATGCCGATGGCGCCTCGCTGTCTGACTGCGTTCGCGAAGTCGTGCAGGTCGGTGACATCATCAAGCTTCACGCGAAACTGCTTAACCTCGGCACTTATGGCCAAGCGAGCCCCGTCCCAGCCGTCCACGTCGGCAACACGCTGGAGCCTCTTTGAGCCCGTGCGGACCTTGTCGATCTCGACCTGAAGGTGAGGATTGTCGGCGCGCAAGAAGCCGAAGACTAGGCCCTGGTAAGCGGCGCCGGTGGGTTCGCCCTTCTGGGCGGGGAGCTCGAAGGCTTCCAGAACGCGTCGGAATATCGGGAGCTCCTTTTGCTGGGTTGAGGGGTCGAAGGCCTGGCTCTCCAGCTGAGCGAGCACGTAAGCGATCACCTTCGCGCGGAGGTCTGCTACTTGGGCCGGTGAGTACCCCACGAGGGCATCCAACCAATGCGTGTAGTCTTGCCAGCACTGGGTGGCGTGGGGTGCGCAGCTAGGGTAGTCGAACCGCTTCTGCTCCGAGCGGAAGAATCGCTCGATGTCGTTGTAGAAGGGCCTCAGGCTAATCGTCTTGCCGCCCGGAGTTTGCTCGACCACTAGGGTATTCGCATGACCGCCACCAGGGAGGACCTCCCGCCGCCGATGACGCTTCAAAACTTTTTCGAACGACGAAAGGCCCTTCCCTGGCACACCCAAGTGGGAGAGTAGGTCCATGAAGGCGATTACGAGCCCTGTGGCGAACTTCCGCTTCCGGAACTCGCTCACGACTTGGCCGTACAGATCGTCGGGGGTCATGGTGTTAGACCGATGTCAGAGTCTTGACGTCGGGGCTGGCTTCCTCCTAAACTCTCTCCACGAAATGCCCAGAGCCCGTGGCAGGCGATCGCTCTTCTCCCCAGGGGCGAGGGAGTTGCCGCGAGCGGAGGCGTTTCGGGCTTGGCTTGGTCGGCACACCAAGCTTGGTGAGCGCGCCGTCGGCGACACGGTATCCCGGGCCAAGCGGGCGTCTGCGCTCATTGCCCTCGAGGGGCCTGCGGACGAGAACCATATCGGCTCCCTCTTCAAAAGAAATTCCGACTACCTGAAGTGCACCCCGTCAGTCCGGTCTCAGCTCAAGAAAGCCGTCCTACTGTATCGCAGGTTCAGCGGGGGCCGATGACGAAGCCTTTGCACGGACCGACCTTCGTCGACCTTTTCTGTGGTGCCGGTGGGCTCTCGCTCGGCTTGAAGGAAGCTGGCTGGAAACCGCTGTTGGCGGTGGATCATTGGCCTGACGCCGCGGCAACGTACGCTGCGAACTTTCCGGGCGAAAGAGTGATCTCCGAGGACGTGTCCACGCTGGATGAGAAACGTCTGCGGAACCTGGTCAGCCAGCCACCTGACTGGGTGGTCGGGGGTCCTCCCTGTCAGGGCTTCTCGACCGTTGGGCGACGAGAACCGAGTGATCCTCGCAACAAGCTGGTGCGCGAATTCGCCCGGGTGGTCCAGATCCTCCGACCGAAGGGGTTCTTGGTCGAGAACGTCCTCGGCCTGCGTGACATGCGATTTATTGGGCATGTGTGCGGGTTGTTCTTCGACCTTGGCTACGAGGTGACGCCACTCCTTTTGACGGCGGCAGACTATGGCGTCCCGCAGCTTCGGCGGCGGGTCGTCTTCGTGGGGCACAGCCAAGGCCGGTCCTTCCTCAAGCCAAAGCCAGTCAAGAAGGTTGACGAGTACGTGACGGTTTGGGACGCAATCGGGGACTTGCCCGAACTTCAGCCGGGCCAAAAGGTCGATGCCTACGACAGGGTGCCGTTCACCAAATACCAGCGTCGGATGCGACAAGGATCGAGATCGCTGCAGGGGCATGAGGCGAGTGATCATCCAGCCTACTTGGTACGAGCCATTTCATTCATCCCGGACGGGGGCAATCGTCTTTCAATCCCAAGCCCCTACCAGCCCAAGAGCGGCTATCACAACTCATACTCCCGCCTTCACAGCCGCTCACCTGCGGTGGCAGTCACGCAGAACATGGGTAAGCCGTCGGCGACCCGATGTATCCATCCGTTTCAGAATCGTGGCCTGACCGCGCGAGAGGGAGCGCGTCTCCAGGGCTTCTGTGACACCTTCCACTTCCTAGGCCCGATGTGCTCCCAGCGTCTTCAGATTGCGAACGCGGTGCCCCCAATCCTCGGGGCGGTGCTCGGTCAGGCCTTGCGGGATCCTGACCATTGGATCGATCGGCCGGTGGCCGAGTCCCAGTACCTTCTGTTTCGCGACGGGGATTCGGACCGGTTCTCGGCTGCCTGACCTCTGCGGCGCGCTGTAACCCTGATCGGCCGGGGGACACCTGACAGCTCCCAACACCACGCTCCCGAGCGCCGAGTTCACGTTGGGGGAAGGGAGCTTGGGTTTCAGGGCGTGCGGGCATTACCCCCTGGCTCAATCGAAGTTCGAAAGAACGCCGTGACATCGCTCAGCTCGTGGACGAGGCGGGCGGGGGGCAGGCTCTCGAGGAAGCGGCGGCCGTAGGGCTTCTGCATCAGGCGGCTGTCGAGCACGGCGAGGATTCCGCGGTCCTTCGCCGAGCGGATGAGCCGTCCGAGC